>CACXHM010000145.1 GCA_902767465.1 uncultured Bacteroidia bacterium | reverse complement strand
GCTTTGCGAAGCGGCAACAAAAAAGCGCAATCGAGCTAGCTCGTTGCGCTTTTTGCTACCGTTTCGCGGAGGAAGAGGGATTCGAAAATAAAATTCAATCGGCTTTAGAAACCCTTGTTATAGCGATTTGTATTGCGTATTTTTTCAAGCAAAGTCAAATATCTTTATCGAAATTTGGGATATTTTTGGGATATTTTTTACCTTTGCGGAGAGAACACAATATGAAACTGAAACGCACTTTTTCATTCCGGCTCTTTGCATACGGCAAGGACACTAAAAGGTATCAAATCCGTTTAAGGGTAACCTTTAATTGCAATCGCATGGATTACTCCACGGGATGCCAGGTATCATCTCCCGACTGGTGGGATGAGGCAACGGAATTGGTGAAGCCCGGTTATGTAGGCCCCAAGCACGAAACAGCGCATAGCATCAATAATGAACTCCGGACCATTAAGGACCAGATGGACCTGGTTTTCAAGTACTTCGAGGTGAACGAAATTCTTCCGACTCCCTCTGAAGTAAACAAGAAATATAAGGAGCGCATGTCAGGTATAGCTCCCCGGAAGCCTGAACCGGAGCCCAAAAAGCGAGAAGTCAAACCAAAAGAATTATCCCTTTGGGATTGCTTCGACTTGTTCTGTTCGGAAGCCGGAGAAAAGAATGCATGGACTCCGGCTACTTTCGAGAAGATGAATGCGCTGAAGGTCGACCTTATCGCTTTCCGGAAAAATCTTTCTTTCTCCACCCTTACGGATTCCACTCTGACTGCATTCGTTGTGTATCTGAGGGACAGCAAGGCATTGCGGACACCAAGGAAAAAGAAGGGAGAGAGGAAGGAGTACGATCACGAAGACGTTACCGGACTAAAGAATTCAACTATAGATAAGAAGTTGGGATATTTGCGCTGGTTCCTGAATTGGGCGACGGATAAAGGATTGAATACCAATACGGCCTATAAGTCTTTCAGGCCCACATTGAAGCAGACGCAAAAGAAGGTGATCTTCCTTACAAAAGATGAGATAGCCAGGATTCGCTCGCTTGAGTTGAGCGGGCGCAATGTGTATCTTGATCCGGTCAGGGATGTATTCCTTTTCTGCTGCTTCTCTGGCCTACGGCATTCAGATGCCAATAACCTCCGGCTCAGTGATATCAAGGACGACCACCTTGAAGTTACAACTGTTAAAACCGCAGATAGCATCTCGATAGAACTCAATGATATTACCAGGGCTATCCTTGATAAATACAAGGATGTTCCGTTCAAGGACGGCAAGGCTCTTCCGAACCTGACCAACCAGGGGATGAACAGGGACGTCAAGGAACTATGCAGACTGGCTGGCATCGATGAGGAAATACGCATCACCACTTATAAAGGAAGCACCCGTACGGATGAGGTTTTTCCAAAGTGGGCGAAGGTCGGCACTCATACCGGCCGCCGTACATTCATCGTCAACGCCCTCTCCCTTGGAATCTCGCCGAGCATAGTCATGAAATGGACTGGCCATAGTGACTACAAGGCTATGAAACCATATATCGACATCGTCGATTCTGCCAAGGCCGAGTCTATGAGCAAATTCAATAATTTGTTGTAGAGCCTTTGCTACCTTGCGGAACTTTCATTAAATTTGTTAGCCAACGAAGAACGCACTTATGCAGAGAATCAGAATATTCATCAGCAGCGTCCAGAGCGAGTTCGCCCGGGAAAGGGCAATGCTGAATCAATACATAAGGACAGATGCATTGCTGGGAAAATTTTTCGAGACCTTCATCTTTGAAGATGCCCCTGCCAGTGAGTCATCCCCGCAGCAGGTATACCTTAAAGAGGTGGAGATGTCCGACATCTATCTGGGCCTCTATGGGAATCAATACGGATACGAAGATTCTGAAGGTGTTTCTCCTACCGAGCGTGAGTACGACCGTGCTGCAGAACTCCACAAATCCCGCCTCATATTTATAAAGAGCATGAACGAGCGGGACCGTGATCCAAAGGAAGCGGCTCTGATAAAGAAAGTGGAACGGGATATAGTGCGGAAGACATTTGTTGATGCGGAAGAATTAAGGACTGCAGTCTATGCAGCCTTAGTCCGCTATCTGGAAGAAAAGGAATACATACGTTGGCAGCCGTTCGATGCCGCCTTTGATACAAAGGCCACACTTGAAGATATCGACGAAGAAAAAATAGCGGCCTTCATTCGAAGCGCCAAAATCAAGCGAGGTTTTCCTCTTCCGTTGGATGCCACACCAACAGAGGTCCTCACCCATTTGTCATTGATGGACGACAAGGGACGTATCGCCAACGCTGCCATTCTCCTATTCGGTAAACGCCCGCAGCGATTCTTCATTACGTCTGAGGTGAAATGCGTTCAGTTCTACGGGAACGTAGTTGAGAAGCCACTGCCATCTTACCAGATTTATCGTGGCACTGTTTTCGAGATGATTGATCAGGCGACCTCGTTTGTTATGAGCCGAATTGACAACTGGACTGGTACACGGGCGAAAGGAGAAACGGCAGAAGTCCCAACCGAGTATGAGTTGCCGTATGATGCTGTTAAGGAGGCTATCGTGAACGCTGTATGCCACCGCGATTATACAAGCAATGCGAGCGTACAGGTTATGCTGTTCCGCAATCGGCTTGAAGTATGGAATCCAGGTCAGCTCCCGTACGGTTTAACTGTCCAGAAGTTACTTGAACCTCATAAGTCTCTCCCTGCAAATCCACTCTTGGCCGACCCAATGTTCTGGACCGGTTACATCGAGAAAGTTGGCACAGGCACAGAAGACATTGTTAATCTGTGTAAAGAAAGGGGCCTAAAGACTCCAGAATATCATCAGGAAGAAGATTTCCGCGTGGTTATCTGGCGGAAGGCGAGACCAGAGGTGATCCAGAGCGATCCAGAGGTGATCCAGAGCGATCCAGAACTTATGGAGGCTGTTCTAACAATCATTAAAGAGAATGGAAAAGTATCCAGAAAAGAACTTGCAGAAAGATTGCATACTAGCGAACGACAAGTTCGAAAAGCCATAGATGCTTTGAAAGGCACTAGAATTAGAAGGGAAGGTGGAGATAGTGGTGAATGGAAGATTATAGGATAAACAAAATAGTAGTTCGACTAATAAAACAGGCGGGCCTTAAGCGCCTGCCTGTTTTGTTTTAATAATCGGCCTAACCTTAAGGCCATAGCAATCTGCTATCTTGAAGATATAGTTAATAGCTATGTCGTCAACGCGAAACCAGCGGTTGACACCGGTGTAGTTGAGGCCGAGCTTCTCGGCAACATCTTTCCTGGAAATACCATACATGCTGAACGCGACCCGCAGGAAGGCGAGGCGCGTAAGGCCGTTCTGGCCGACAAGCGACTCGATATCCAGAACCAGGGGAGACGTTGACGCCTCCTCCCTCTCAAGAGCGAAAGTAAGGTCACAGCCCAGTTCGGCCGCCGCTGCCTGCGCAACCGACAGGCGCATATCATCCCTTTGGAAATAGATGAACAGGTTTTGAGGAGACATGCCCATCCGGCGTGCCAGCTCGCGCTTGGACACTCCTTTCACAGCCAGAAGGCTCTCGATGAACTGCAATCTTTTCTCAGTTTTCTCCATTTGGATTTGCAAAATAGCCAAATAATACTTTTATTTGCATCACTATTATTTGACTATTATAAGCCTATTACTTTACAAAGGTAAACATAAAAATGATAATAACAAACAAAAACTACAAATAACAATCAAAAACGCACGACAATGAACCCCCGCAACCAACAAGATGCCCCGGTCGAAGTATTCGACCTGATGCAGAAACCCGTCTGCATGATGTCCGGCGAAGAGCTTTGCATCCTTGCCCGGTACGCCAACTCTTCCTCCCCCAATTCCCCTTCCTCTTCTGGAGAAGACGGGCAGACCTCCGTCATAGGGATAAAGGACCTCGCCGCCTTCATCGGCTGCTCCGAGAGCACCATCTACTCCATTAAAAAACAGGGAGTGCTCGACCCGGCAATAGTCGCCCAGGTGGGACGCAAAATCGTCTTCAACGCTCCGCTTGCACGGGACCTTGCCAACGCTTTCCAGCAGCAGCAACGGGACCTCAGGAGAGAGAAATAAATAAGGTAGCGAGTTAGTGTTTTTGGATTCCAAAAACCAGGGCGGTCGCCCTGTCAAGCCGGCGGATGAACGCCGGTCGTATTCAGTTACGGTCAAGTTCACGAGGGAGGAGATGGATGCCCTGAAGCAGGCCGGAAAAAAGAGCGGGATGCCCCGCGCCGCGCTCATACGAGAACTCGTCCGAAATGGTAAAGTCTCTCCGCGGATCACCCCGGAAGAGCTGGCGCTGATGAAGGATCTCCAGCACGACCTTCGCAATATCGGAACCAACATCAACACTATCGCAAGAAAACTGAATGCCGGCATCGGACAGGTAACCACAGGACAGGTGAACGATAGTCTTGCCCAGCTCCGGGAACTGGCGGTCCGCTACCAGAACAAACTCCTATAATAAATATGTATGCTTTCATTCGCCACGGTTCCGGCTTCTCCGGAGCGCTGGGGTATATACTTGATGAAAACGGACGGAATGACAAGATAGTCCAGGTTCTCGGCTCGGAAGGAGTGGATGTCCCGCAGGATAAAGACGGAAATCCGGTCTTTGATGTAAAGAGGCTTGCCCTAAGTTTTCGGTTGCAGGCGTCCCTTCGCCCTGGAATAAGCGAGCCTGTTCGTCACCTCATCCTCTCCTGCCCTCCGGAGGACAGGGAAAAGCTCTCGCCAAGGCTCTGGCTGACCATTGCCTCGGAGTATATGGAAAAGATGCACATCGAAAACACCCAGTTCATCATCGCCGCCCACGGCGAGAAGGACAACCCGCATATCCATATCGTTTACAACCGAATAAACAACGACGGATTGCCGGTGGAGGAGAAGTTCTTCTTCAAGCGAAGCAACAAGATATGCAAGGATATCACAAAGAAGTATGGTCTTAAATGGGGAAATCCCAAAGCGATGAGTGAGGCGCAAGACATCCATCTTCCGGAAGACAGGGTCATGTATCAGACAGCCCGGATAGTCACGGAAGAAGTTTATAGAGCAAGCGATATTGCCGAGCTGCGGCTTTCGCTGATGAGCAGGGGAATAGTTATGCGCGAGGTAAGGCACGGGGATAAGGCGGGTGTGCTCTTTATGGTGAAGGGCCGGAATGGTAGGCAGTACACCTTCTCCGGAAGCAGGCTCGGGAATCACCTGACATACCCAAGCATACAGATGATATTCCAGCGGAAAACGCAATTGAATCTACCGGCAGCGCCAAAACAGAACATCTCCGTGGCGGGAATGGTGGGGCGCCTGGCTTCGCTGCTACAGCCAATCGGTCAGCCAACGGGCGATTCCGGCGCATGCAAACAGGATGACCACAAGACACTATGGGAACTGCTGGAAGAGCGTGATGCCGGAATCGCAGGTAGTATGTTTGCCGATTTCACAGACAGACGCTTCGAAGAGAAACTAAGCTAAAGCGATACTATGGAAGAATACCTAAGCGATCCCGATCCGCTGGCCATTCTGGCCGAAGAAATAAGAAGCCTCAAGGAAGAGGTAAAAAAGAGTAACGTCGTCCCGCAGGTTCAGCAGGAGCAGAAGCAGCGGGACCGGTCCGACATGCGCAAGGCTTTGCTGGAAACCATGGATAAAGTAAGGATTCCAGCTCCACAGGTACAACTCCCCGAAGGGGTAACCCAGGCACTTGATGACTTCAACAAGAACTACCGCTCCATCAACAGGAGGCCGCTGGTAGGCAACCGCACCGCAAAAGTATTCCTCTACGGAGCTCTTGCGTTGACTCTGGCCAGTTCAATCTTTGGTATTTATAGCTATGTCCAGTTATGGTGTTCGAAAGATGCTTACGCCAGAAGGGCCTACCACGCAGCCACTGACCTTGGTGCCAAGGATCCTGAGCGAGCCTACGACCTTGTGCAGAAAGAATGGAGCAAGGACAAGAAGTATGTCAAAGCTAGGATTAAGCATCTGGAGAAAAAGAGAAAGGAGTCGATATCATATGAATGAGGCAAATAATAACAACGAGGAGCCTGATTCAATTCAGACTCCTCGGTATTTAGGTTTTAGAATTCGCGTTCTGCGAAAAAGCAGTTCTACATATGGACAACCTCTGTTGCGTCTCTCTTGAAGATGGCACCAATATCCTGGCCAACCCTGAGAATAACCCTGTTGAGGTTGGCATTGGCGGCGTCGCCAGTGCCGATGTTCAGTTCGGTCATAGCATCAGCGCATCCACGGAGGTCAAGATCCGGGCCAAGGTTATGGCATCCCCAACCCTGAACGGTCTTACAGTTGGGGTTCCCGCTGAACGTCATGGTTCCCACGTTGGAATCAGGGAAGTATACCCTCTCCAGAGCGGTGCATCCGGTGAAGTCCATGACGGTCATAGCCCTGGTCCAGTTTCCTTCAAATGTCTTAAGCGCCGATACCAGGAGTCAGATGGAGGATGTCAAGAACAACACTGTCAAGTGGCGATTTATCCCGAACTACGGTGGGCTCGTTGCCGGAGGCACCCTGCAAAAGACCTATGACCTCGGAGCCTACGGAAAGCTCCGAAGGCAGGAGGAACTGCTCACCGCTGCCATCGAAGT
>CACXHM010000144.1 GCA_902767465.1 uncultured Bacteroidia bacterium | reverse complement strand
TCACCCTCTTTAACATAAGGGGTAATATCTATACGTGCAAGGTCTTTAGAGTCCTCGATATAACTGACTTGTGTTCCATTTATAGATGTGTACACGCCGGACTTCACGCCGCACAGATTCAGATAGACCACCCTTCCGGCCCATTCGGCCGGCACTTTGAAAGTACGGCGGTATATTCCTACCGGTATCACGTCCGGAAGCACGGGAGGCTCATAAAGAAGAGGTCCTGGCCCGAATTCATAGTGATGATTAACATAAACGGGGATCCCCCAACCCTGAAATTCCCAGTTTCCGGGAACCTTTATCTTATTCCATTTTACGGATGAAAAATCTCCGGGCACCTCGGCCTCCGAGTCAAAATAAGCGAAGTCCCATTCACCATTCAAGCTACGATAGAAGGGGCTGCAATCGATGTTCTTCTGTAGTGCAGAAACTTCGTCCGGAAAGAAAACCAACTCGGTACGTTTATCCTGAACATTAATTGAGGTCACATTTAGATCCCGATGGAGGGGTAGCGGCTTGGCAGCAAGTGGAATCAATGCCGAAAGAAAGCCCAAAAGGCATAACGTGGTTTTATTCATAAGCACAAATATAACCCTTTTCATCGACAAAAAAAAAGGGATTCCGCCGAAACGGAACCCCTTTGCAAACTGCATTTGATCGATTAGAAGCTGTAATATACACCGCAACTTACATCGTTGCCGCTGAAGCTGATGCCAAAGCCGTCGTCGTAGCCGGGCACATTGTCTTCATTAGCAGTATATCCGACGAATCCAAGATGAGCGACAAATGAAAGCTTGTCATTCACAGGGATTGCAAATCCAGGCTTTACACCAAGCTGGAAGCAGGTATATGTTTTGTCGACCACCTTGTTATTGTAACTCAGGAAAGCCAGGCCGCCGTCAAGGAAGAAGTTTACGGGAGCCATTTCAGCAAAATTCCAACGGAGATAAGGATTAATGCCGAATGCTGAGAAAACATCGGTAAAGGAACCAAATCCGACACCTACGCCGACAGAGAAGGTCTCATTGATATTATAACCAACCTCAGGAGCAATGGAAATGGCGGTATCGTCATTGAAAAGAGCATCAATTGAACCACCAACATAGAACTGTGCATGTGCAGCAAAAGAAATGCAAGCAGCAGCAATAACTACAAGAATCTTTTTCATTTTAAAATAGTTTAGATATTAAACATTTTTTGTGGTTGCAAATATAATCAATATTATTTTAAACCTATTCCACGTACAGAAGCAAGCCCTTGAGGTACTCCCCTTCCGGATGATAAATATTTACGGCATGGTCTGCCGGCTGGCAAAGGCGGTCGAGTATGCGAACCCTGCGTCCAGTTTGAGCGGCGGCAGAGAACACGGCGAGCGCAAAAGCTTCTTTATCAACCACCTGCGAACATGAAAAAGTGAAAATAAGACCTCCGGAGGCCACCTTCTCTATTGCCCTGGCATTCAACCTCTGATAAGCCCTGAGCGCGTTCTTCAGGGCGCCGCGGTGCTTTGCAAATGCAGGTGGATCCACTATCAAAAGATCGTATTTTCCATCTTCAACAGAAGAAAGGAATTCGATGGCGTCAGCACAGGAAGAAGTATGCATTCCCGGAGCAAAACCGTTCAGAGAGATATTGCGGTCGACCATGGCCATAGCTTTTGCAGAACTGTCAACGCTGTCAACATGGATTGCACCACCTCCCAGAGCATAGACGGAAAAACCTCCCGTATAACAGAACAGATTAAGCACGTTCCGTCCGCAAGCATACCGTTCAACCAGAGCACGGTTCTCCCTTTGATCAAGGAAAAAACCGGTTTTTTGCCCTTCTGTCCAGTTCACAAGGAATTTGTGACCATTTTCAAGAACAGTCATCTCTCCAGCATCAAAGCTATCTGCAGTCCACAAATAGCCATCCACCAGGTCGAGCCCGGCCTTGAACGGAGCAGTGCCGCTGCTCTTATCGTAAACTGCTTTAAGAGCCCCGCCATACACACTCTGAAGGGCCGCACATATTTGCTTTTTCGCCCGGAACATCCCCACAGAGTGGGCCTGAAGCACGCAAACACCATCGTAATAATCTATAATAAGCCCCGGGAGGCCATCACCCTCGCCATGAACCAGGCGGTAGCAATTTGTGAGCGCGGAATCCGTCAGCCTGGCAGCTCGACGCGCATCGAAAGCAGCCCGAAGGGCTTCTTCCCAAAAAGATGAGGAAAGAGGATCTCCCGAAAAGGAGAGGATGCGGACGGCTATTGAGCCAATTTGCCAATGTCCGGAAGCGAGATATTCACCTTCGGCGGAGTAAACGGCAACGATGTCTCCCTCGTTCGGAGTCCCTGCCACTTGGGCAACGGCCCCCGAAAATATCCAGGGATGAAAACGACGGACAGATTCGTCACGCCCCTTTTTCAGGTAGATTTTTGTCATTGGATGCTTTCCTTTGATAATATCTGCGACGCTTGTCGCGTTTTTTCTTCGTCTTTCCTGTTACAACAGGTTTCTCTTCCTTAGTTTCGTTCTTTTCCCGCAGTGCGGCAGGCAGCTGATTCGGAGAGTATCTGTCTTCCAAAGAAAGAGGATTTTTCTCACTGTCAAGAAGTTTCAGATACATCTCACGGCAAATCCATGCATCTGTGGCCGCATATTTCTGCTGCTGTTCGTTCAACGTTTCTGCTTCCCAGTTGGATAGTTGCTGGCTCTTTGAAATGCGTACTCCGAGAATAATGCCAGCCATTTTTTTTACTGACTTGTCCCGAATCCCCCACTCCCAGACTATTTTCTGAAGATCAATGAAGCCCCTCGGCTCAAACTCACGATATCTTTGCAGTCCGCGAACATCGTCCAGAGATGCTGCCCCAACCTTGATTATGTTGGAATTGGACAGGATGGAGCAGATGCGCTTGCGCATTCCCAGCTTTTTTATACGGAAAAGGAAAGCCTGGTCAGGACCGGAAAGCTGGAGCAGGGCCACTCCGTTGCTATGCTGTCCAGGAGAGAAAACAGGTTTGGTTTCAGTATCGAAACCTATCACCGCCTGTTTCTTCAGATATGCAAGCGCTCTTGAAAACTCCACGCCCGGATGGCTTATTACATGTATCTGGCCTCTAAAAGCAGCGCCCTCCAGTTTATCCAGTTCTTCAGGGCTTATAGTGATTTGGTACATCAATTATTGGAAGGCACGTAACGTTCATTATATGGGAGCAGAATATAACTTTTCTCGCTTCCCTCCTTGGGAAGCAACATATAATCATAACGTTTTGGTTGGGATATGAAATGGGTAAACAGGTTGTTGTTCCTGAGGTAACCAAAGATGGCGCGGCATGTGAGTGACGCCGGTCCGATTACCACGAAATCATTCGAAATCAGGTTGCCATATGTCATGGATTCTGCATTCATCACAGAAGTAACCCTTTTGAGAGAAGCAGTTATATCGGCAGGATTGAGAAGGATGTCATCCACGATGAGCGCATCAACAGGACGGCCATCGGCGAATTCAGAATAATAGTCAAGGAAAGAGGTCAGCGCTTCTTCCCCTTCAGGAACGGCAAAGCAAACGCACCTTGCGCTGTCAAGGCCTGAATTGAGAGCCTTTTCTCGGATCAGCGATTCATATATACCTGATGCACAGCTGTCTGCCCCGGTCAGAACCCCGATGGTAAGTATTTGCTTATCAGAAAAACGGCCAAACACTTCGTCAAGCATCAAATCAGTGGAAGAAATAACCGGAAGTTTACAGCCAAGGGCATGAAAAAGGGTGTCGAGGTCATATCTGCCGAACTGCACCATTTGCGGGGAAGCAAGCACCAGTACTTTGGCACCCGGCTTCTTACCCATTCCGCTCCTGTCATAAGGAGATACGTAACACAGGGTATCCATCGCGCTTATAGCGTTCCGGACAGTGAGTTCACGCATCCTGTTTTCATCGGTATCTGCGAGCGCTGTAAAATCCTCGAAATTGGCAAGGGTACAGATGCTCTCTCCGGCAAAGTCCTTCAGCCAGTCGGGATTGGAAGATCCGTCCACATTGTCGTATTCATCACACTCCATAATTGCCGTGGCAAGCAGATTGCTGCGCGATGTGTCACCGAGTACGTAAATAGCTCCATCAGAAGACTTTTCAGCGTAAGATGCCACCAAATTATACTCCGCGCTTGCCGGATCTCCTATAATATCGGAGACGTATTTCACCGGAGCAAGTTGTTCTGGCGACGGCTTACCCTTACGCAGAAACAGCAGTGCGACGGCAGCAACTATGGCAAGGACAACTGTGACCGCTATTGGAACTGAATACCTGCTTTTCATATCAATACCGCGAATTTACAAAAAAACTACAACTTTTGCTTAAGCTTTTCGACGTATGCATCTATGCGCCTCAGTTCATTAGGGATATGTATGCTCTGCGGGCATCGATGCAGACACACCCCGCAGCCTATGCAGTGATCGGCCTGTCGCACAGTTGGAATTGCCTTGTCATAACTTGTCAAATATGCCTTGCGAAGCTTTTCATAATCCTTCTGCTCCCTGCTCTGGGCATAAGTACCGTCGGTGATGCTGGTATTGTAGTGCTTGAATATCCCTGGGATATCTATTCCCCATGGGCAGGGCATGCAGTACTGACAATTGGTGCAGTTCACCAGGGGATACTCTTTCATCTGCACGGCCATCCTCTCCATAAAGTCGAGTTCTTCCTGGTTCAGAGGCTCGAAATGCCCGAAAGTCTGTATATTTTCCTTCAGCGGATCCATGGAACTCATACCGCTCAGGATGCAGAGCACTCCCGGATAACTGCCGCAGAAACGGAAGGCCCAGGACGCCGCAGACCTGTCGGGCTCCCTCATTTTCATTTGACGTGAGATGCCCATGGGAACATTGGCAAGCCGTCCGCCGAGGAGCGGCTCCATTATTATCACCGGTATCCCGCGCTTTTCGAGTTCGGCGTAAAGATAATCGGCATTCACGTTCCGAACTCCGTCGGCATGCTTCCAATCGATATAGTTCATTTCAATCTGGCAAAAATCCCATGTGAACTCACCGCTGTCGTGTATGCGCATGAAACTGTCGAAGGCATCCTTTGAACCATGAAAGGAGAACCCAAGGTTGCGGATGCGTCCTTTGGCCTTTTCACCCAGCAGGAAATCCATCATGCCGTTGTTTACATAGCGCTCGCGGAAAGCGTGATCGCCGCCTCTGCCAATAGAATGCAGCAGATAGTAATCGAAGTAGTCGGTATGCATTTCCTTGAAGGAATCCTCATACATTTTGATGGATGCTTCCCTGGAATGATCACCGAAATTGGACAATTTGGTAGCTATATAATAACTGCTGCGCGGGTGGCGTGCGAGGGCATCTCCCGCAGCACGCTCCGACAAGCCGCGGAGATATGCCGGAGAAGTATCGAAGTAATTGATACCGTGGGCAATTGCATAATCAACCATTTCGTTGACAGCTTCCTGGTCGATTACCTCATTGCCGGATTCATCCTTTACCATAGGCCACCTCATACACCCGAAACCCAGCAAAGAAACCTTGTCGCCGTTACGGGGATTCTCGCGCATTATCATCTGTTCAGTTTCATCTGAAGCAGTTTTGGGTTTGCGAGGAGAGCATCCTAAAGCAGCAGCTCCCAGTCCCATTGCGCCCGCACTTCCTATCTTGATAAAATCTCTTCTGTCCATTGCTTAGATATCTAAATGTTGATGACGGCCATTCACAGTAATTGCACTCACCGGACGTGCCGGGCAAAGGAATTCACAAGCGCCACAACCGATGCACACAGAAGCATCCACCGAAGGCACGGTAAAGCCTTCTGAAGACTCAATCATCTGGATAGCACCTACCGGGCAGTGCCGTGCACAGTTTCCGCAACTTGTTCCGTGTTCTGCAACGCAAAGTTCACGATTGACGCTTGCAGTTCCCACGTGATACTGCGTTTTTTCTTCCCTGGTAATGCTTAGAATGGCTCCGCTGGGGCAAACGGTGGAGCACTCGGTACACTCAGGACGGCAATACCCGTTTTCGAATCCCATCTGCGGCTGCATGAAATGGTTTAAGTCAGCAGACGGCCGGAGAACGCCATTAGGGCATGCGCTGACGCAAAGTTGGCAGGCAGTGCAGCGTCGGTAAAAGTCGTTGACGCTTACGGATCCGGGAGGGGTAAGAGGTGTTTCGCGTTCAAGGGTCCGCTTTGGAAGCACTTCAGCAAAACCTCCGTCAACTTTTTTGTTCTGAGCCTTTACGCTCAGTGCACCAAGTCCGAGCGCAGCCCCGGCAAGGAAAGCCCGGCGTCCATTGGCAGAACCGGCTTCCATGGAAACGGGAGCTGTAGTTTTGCGATAAGCATTCCTGTACTGCAAGGCTCCGAATTTGCAATTGTCGATGCAGTCGAAGCAATCAACACAACGGCTGTAGTCTATACTGTGGGTTTTTATGTCGATGCATGAAGCTTTGCATGCATGTTCGCACATCTTGCAGTTCTTGCATTTATCCGCATCTATAACAGGGCGGAAGATGGCGAAACGCGAGAAAAAGCTGAGCGTGGTGCCCACGGGGCAGACAATGTTGCAGTACTGTCTTCCAAAGAATAAAGCAGTGATACCGACGGCAACCAGAGTAACGGCGGCAACAACCAGCACCGGGCCTGTCTTGAAACTGAAAATGCTGTTTACAATGCGCCCATATGCGCTGTATGGGGCCAGAAGTGCCACAAATACCTGCACCCCGGCCAAAATAGCTGCCACAAACAGAACCCAGATCCCATAGCGAATCAATTTTTGCTCTTTCCGGTAATGAAAGGGCCTGCGGTTTTTCCTAAGACGTTTAACCAGCACTCCTACCCTGGAAATACCATCCTGCATTACCCCCAAAGGGCATATCACCGAACAATAGATGCGCCCGAAACAGAAGGTAAGCAGCACTATGAAGATAATTACTCCTGCATTCAGCGCCATCACTGCCGGAAGAAACTGCATCTTGGGCATCCAACCCATCCACGAAGAAAGGCCTTCGATCCCGACAAACATTAAAGTAATCCCGGACAGGAACAACAAAGCCAGGGCAATTCTAATTATTTTCATGCCATTAAATATCTCTATCTTACAAAGATACAAAAAAAACGCATCTCACCACATCAGATGTTCCGCCAGTATCTTTACCCCGATCAATATCAATATAATGCCTCCCAACAGTTCTGGCTTTCCGTATTTGGCAACTACATTCCCAAACCGTACCCCGAGGAAACTGCCGACAATGCTTAAAACAAAAGAAACCGCACCTATCACAGTTATGGGCAATAGAAGTGAAGACACTGATTCATATCCGGTACATGCCAGAGAAATCCCGACAGCAAGAGCGTCGATGCTGGTTGCAAATGCCAACAGTATCTGAGTTTTGAGATCATGTGGATCAATATGTGCTTCTTCTTCACCTTTGAAAGAATCGAGAATCATCTTTACACCGATGGCAGATAGCAGTCCAAAGGCAATCCAATGGTCGTATGCCTCAAGGCTTTCCTTAAAATAATGTATTGAAAACCAGCCGATCAGAGGCATCGCTGCCTGAAAGAAGCCAAAAAGGAAACTCATACGCAGCACATTTCCCCGGCAAAATCTGCCGGAAACAACCCCACCGACTATGGAAACCGTAAAACAATCCATAGCCAGCGCTACCGCTATAAGCAATATTTCCATCATCGTGCAAAATTACTACATTTTGTAGCAAAATATTCATATATTTGCATTATACGTTAATGCCTATGCCTGTCCTTTCCAACTCATCAGCATACATACCCGCATCCGCTATCCGGGTGCTGACACCTTACGCAGAGAGAGCAGAAGCGGAAGGTATAAAGGTGTATCATCTCAATATCGGTGCGCCCGACATAAAATCTCCGGTTTCGGCAGTAAAAGCCGTTGCGGATTTTCGTTTCGACCATCTCCCCTACTCAAATTCTGCCGGATCCCTCGAACTGAGACAGGCCCTTACAAAAAAATACTACAATAAAGTGGGTCTTGACGTATGTCCTGATGATATTCTGGTCACTACTGCAGGCAGCGAAGCTCTCTCCTTTATATTCCACGCGGTTTGCGATCCCGGCGATGAAATTCTTGCAATGGAGCCGTTCTATTGCAACTATTCCACCATGTCAAGAATGAACGGAGTGGATATGAAGGCCGTTCATACAGATATCGACAGCGCATTCGCACTCCCCTCCGCCGCGGAGATCGAAAGACATATCACGCCACGCACAAGAGCCATCATCGTCTGCAATCCATCCAATCCTACCGGCACTCTCTACGGAAAAGCCGAAATGCTTGCCATAGGTGACATCTGCCGCAGGCACGACATATTCCTTATCTGCGATGAGGCATATCGTGAGTTTTGCTATACAGAGGAACCATATTTCTCGGCATGGCACATTCCGGATCTTGACCAAAATGTGGTCCTGGTGGATTCAGCGTCAAAACGTTACAATCTCTGCGGGGCCCGCATCGGATGCATAGTATCCCGCAACCGCGAGTTGCTGGAGCTTATCACACGCTTCGCACAGGCAAGGCTTTGTCCTCCTGTATTGGGTCAGGTTGCCACTCTCGGTGCCCTGGAGGCTGACGCTTCATATTTCGAAGCAGTACGTAACGAATATATTGCCCGACGCGACTTTATGATAAAAGCCCTGAACGACATCCCCGGGGTTTATTCTCCTGTGCCTGAAGGAGCTTTTTACACTGTTGCAAGACTTCCTGTCAAGAACGCATCCGACTTCTGCAAATGGCTCCTGGCAGAGTTCAGGCTCGATGGCGAGACACTCATGCTCACTCCGGCAGAGCCTTTTTACAGCACACCTGGTTGTGGCAGAAATGAGGTGCGCATAGCCTACGTTCTCGAGATTCCACAGTTGAAAAGAGCTGTAAAAATATTGGAAAAAGCGTTAGTTAGTTATAAAGGATAAGCTTATGAAGAAGTACATGCTTGTTGCAGCCCTCGTATCCGGTTGCGTATGCGTTTACGCACAGAAGCCAAATATCAAATGGCCCGACTATGAGTTCACCACCGAAGTGGCAAACCCTATCACATCCATTAAAGACCAGCACCGCAGCGGTACCTGTTGGGCATTCTCGACCATTGCTTTCGTAGAATCTGAAGTAATCCGTATCAACAATATAAAGGACAGCTTAAAATATCCCGATTTCTCTGAAATGTTTGTTGTGCACAAGTCCTACCTCGATCGAGCCGAAAAGTATGTCCGTCTCGACGGCGTGCTCGGATTCAGTGCCGGCAGCGAAGCCGATGATGTTTTACACGTGATTGAAGACTACGGCATTGTCCCTCAGGAGGCTTATTCGGGAATGAACTACGGCACCAAACTGCCTGAACAGAGTGAACTTGATGCCGCACTTAAGGGATATGTGAGCGCAATAGCGCAGAATCCAAACCGCAAACTCACACCGGCCTGGAAGAGCGGATGCAAGGCCATCCTCGATTCATATCTCGGACAGATTCCCGAAGACTTTGTGGCAGATGGTGTAAAATACACTCCTGAGACCTATCGCGATGCCCTCAATTTCAAACCAGAAGACTACGTAAGCCTCACCTCCTTCACCCATCATCCTTTCTATAAGTCCTTCGCAATCGAAGTACCCGACAATTGGCGTTGGGATGAAGCGTACAATGTTCCCATCGACGAATTAATGTCTGTCCTTGATGCTGCAATACGTGCCGGTTACACCGCAGCATGGGGTGCCGACGTAAGCGAACCGGGCTTTACTCGTGACGGTCTCGCAGTGCTGGTGGACCCGGAAAAAATTTCCAGAAAACGCGGCTCCGACCAGGAGCACTGGGTGGGCAAGGAAGAAGGAAAAGCTAAACCAGTAGAAGCTCCTGCAGAAATTGTCCCCGATCAGGAGTTCCGTCAGAGAGGTTTTAACAACAAAACGATCACCGACGACCACGGGATGCAGATTTTTGGTATAGCCCACGATCAGTTCGGAGGCAAATACTACATGGTAAAAAATTCCTGGGGCGAGAGTGGCAAATACAAGGGAATTTGGTATGCCAGCGAGAATTTTGTAAAGGGTCAAACCCTCGATATAGTTCTCCACAAAGATGCTCTTACAAAAGATCTTAAGAAAAAAATCGGAGTAAAATAAATGTTCATAACTAAATACATTCCTAATGCAATCACCTCGCTAAACCTCATCTGCGGGGTGATTGGCATTTGGTTCACCCTTGCCATGGGCGACTGCATAATCGGATTCAACTTTATGTTGCTCGCCATGGTCTTTGATTTTTGCGACGGGCTGGCCGCCCGCCTCCTCGGAGCGTACTCTGAAGTTGGCAAAGAGTTGGATTCTCTTGCAGACATGGTAAGTTTCGGGGTACTCCCCGCCTGCATGATGGCATCCACATACCTCTCCCTGTCTTCCAAAGTATTCTGGCTTGCATGGATTCCGGTGCTGATAGCCGTTTTCAGCGCTCTTCGCCTCGCCAAGTTCAATCTGGATGAGCGCCAGCACAAGAGTTTCCTTGGACTCCCCACTCCCGCTTGCGCTATCGTATGCGGATCGGCGTGCTGCATTATTTCGCTTGCACGCAGCGCCTTTATGCAAAGTGCCTGGTTCATTCCAACCCTCTCTGTCATTCTTTGCTGCCTGCTCGTGAGCAATGTCCCAATGTTCTCATTCAAGTTCAGCAAAGAAGACAAAACAGATTCCATCCTCAAGATGAAGAGGTATGCCTTTGTCAGCATATCGGCAATTACCATTGTAGTCATGTGTCTTTCCGCACTCCCCTGGCAAGCCCTTCTGTTCGGCGTATTTACGGTTTATATCGTAATCAATCTGCTGTTCGCACTCTTCAGAATATGAAAAAGTTCCTTCTGCTTGCAGCCCTTGCAACAGCATTATCCTCCTGTTCTCTGCAGCAAGACGTCCTCGGCCTTGTCGATCCTCTGATAGGATCCGGTTTTCATGGGCATGTCTTCGTTGGAGCGAATGTTCCATTCGGCTTTGTGCAGGTCGGTCCAACGAATGTTTCGCAGGGTTGGGACTGGTGTTCCGGCTATCATGAATCCGATTCAACGGTAATAGGATTCTCGCATACGCACCTCAGCGGCACCGGATGCGGCGACCTGCTCGATGTCACGCTGATGCCCGTAACCGGGAAGAATCTGAAATATGCCAGGGGCCGCATAAAAGACCCTGAAAGCGGTCTTTGGTCATATGCCGACCGCAGCAGGGAAATTGCAAAACCAGGATATTACAGCATTCCCCTGCTCCGCTATGGTATCATTGCAGAGATGACTGCCACAGAGCGATGCGCAATCCACCGTTACACCTTTCCATCTTCCGAAGAGGCTGCAATCGTGGTCGATCTCAAAAATGGAGGCAATTGGGACCACACAACCGAGGCATGGTGTCAGGCAGAAGGCAACCATGCAATTTCGGGATGGAGATATTCAAAAGGATGGGCTAAACGACAGAAAATCTATTTCTACGCCGAGTTCTCAAAACCGTTTACAGACATCTCATATATAGGAGCAAAAAACGACTACGGCAAAGATACTGAGAGGATGTACACACGGCTGGAGTTCAACACTTCCGAAGGAGAGAAGATAATGGTGCGAATAGGCCTCTCCGCCGTAAGCGTGGACGGGGCGAAGATGAACCTGAGCGACGAGATTCCGGACTGGAATTTCGACAAAGTCTGTAAGAATGCGACGAAAGCATGGAAAGAGCAACTCGACAAGATACGTATAGACGCCGACAAAACAACGGCAAAGATCTTCTACACAGCTCTTTACCACTCAAGCATAGCCCCATCCATTTTTAACGACACTGACGGATCCTACCGCGGATCCGATGATGCCGTCCACCCTCAAGCCGATTTCGACAACTACACCACCTTCTCCCTTTGGGATACCTACAGGGCAGAAATGCCGCTTCTTTGCATTATTGAGCCGGAAAGGATGAATAATATGGTGGAATCTATGCTGAAAATCTATGAGCAGCAGGGTTTCCTTCCTATCTGGCACCTGATGGCAAATGAGACTTACTGTATGCCGGGAGAAGCAGGGGTAATTGCAGTCGCAGATGCAATAGTTAAAGGATTTAACGGCTTCGACCGCGAAGCCGCATTTGAGTCCCTCAAAAAATCGCTGGATGTTGTAAATCGGGGTAACGAGTTTCGCATGAAATATGGATTCGTGCCGTCCGACCTTTGCAGCGAATCTCTCGGCAAAGACATGGAATTCGCCATCGCTGACGCTGCAACTTCCCATGCGGCAGAAGTCCTCGGCAAAGAAGAAGATGCAGCATTCTATAGGGAACGGAGCCACAGCTACCGCAACTATATGGATCCCGAAACCGGATTTGCACGCGGAAGGCTTTCGGATGGCAGCTTGCGCACCCCATTCAATCCGTTCGGCCATGTAAACACAGACTACACCGAGGGAAATGCTTGGCAGTATTCCTGGCTTGCGCCACACGATGTTGACTGGCTCATAGCGTTTTACGGAGGGAAAGAAGGTTTTGTGAGCAAGCTTGATTCCCTGTTCAGCGCACCCGGTTATCTCGAAGAAGGCACTGCTCCGGACATCTCCGGCATGATAGGACAGTATGTCCATGGCAACGAACCCAGCCACCATATTGTTTACTTGTATGCGATGGCCGGACATCCCGAAAAAACTGCGGAACGGGTCCGGGACATACTCTACAATCTCTACGGCACCGGAAGGGACGGGCTTTGTGGCAACGAGGACGTAGGACAGATGTCCGCTTGGTATGTTCTCTCCGCTCTCGGGATATATCAGACGGAACCGGCTTCCTCCCGTTTCTGGATTGGCAGCCCTATCGTAAATAAGGCAGAAATAAAGGTAGGAGACGGCAAGGTTTTCCGGATTATTGCAGAAAACAACTCTCCAGAAAACAAGTATGTTCAATCGGTAAAACTCAACGGCAAGCCATGGACTCTCCCCTACATCTATTATTCAGACATCATATCGGGAGGGGAACTGGTGTTCAAAATGGGTCCACGTCAATAACGCATTTCACTCCGGAAAGAATTTTCCGGAGTTCTTTTTTCTTCTCAATCAGGCTTTTGTCCTTGTTCAACACAACCCGTACGCCGTCCGGCGTCGGAAAGACAATGAATCCTGATGCTGACAGTTCCCTTTCGAGACTTTGTTTTGTGCGCACATCCACCAGCCTCGTAAACGGAGGGAGACGGAAGTCCCGACGCTCTTGAAGCAGGCTATAGGCATTATTCATAGAGAACACTTGATGGGCAGCCTGCGAAGTCTGCACGACAACATTCCTGCATGTGCTGCGCAGCCTTTCAAGATACTGGTAGGCATGCTCATCGGAACGGAAATCGCTTGTGTCGAAAAGCGCCTCTGCGCTCAACATTGCGACAAGTCCGTATGAAGAAAGGTCAGTTTTTGCCGCCTGAGGAATTGTAAAGATATCCGCATGCACTCCTTCAAGATCCTCAGCTTTCTCAAAACCCCGGATAATGGCTGTCGAGGTGCTGTCGCGCATGGCAGAAAGGAGTTTCCTGGAAAAATGGCCCACCATACCATTCTTGCGCCTTTCTGCGACTGTATCCACCAGAATGCAGCGGCAGGAGTTTTGTTCCGTAGCTGGTTCGTAGAGACTATAGCGCCCGGAAATGACATTCTGAAGGGATTCCAGCGAAGGAGACGCAGACCCGAGGATTATCTTGCATCTATGAATCACCGACAACTGCACAGCGCAGTCTCTGGCATTATAACGAGGGGCGCTGTCGGTCTGTTTATAGAAACGTGACTCCTCATTTTCGACAATGACAAGTCCAAGATTGCGATGTGCTGCGAATATTGAAGACCGTGTGCCTACAAGGATGTACGGACGGCCGGAACGCAAAGCATCATTTATACGGCGCTGGTCGGATTTCGTAGTTCCAGCATGCTGGACCAGCACCAGATTTCCAAACTCCGACTTCAATCTGTCGTTAAGGCTGCCTGCAAGGGTGCTTTCGTTCACAAGAACCAGCACGTTTTTCCCTTTCCTCACTACATCGCCGGCAGCAGCCGCATAAATGTCAACACGGTCCGGGGCCTTCAGCAGTACCGGTTTTCCTCCCTGCATAAGCTTTTGCAGCCCGGCATCCGGCTTGAGTTCCGGAAGAGACCTTAAGAGTAATGAATAATCCCGCTCTGAGAGATCAAGATTAAAGCTGAGTTTTGCAAGCCTCGCCCTGGCATCTTCAAGTTCCGATGCGATGGCACGTTTCTGCTCTTCCAGCCTGTGCCTTACTACCTCACCATGCTTGCCGGAGAGATCCTTCTGCTTTGCAGCAAGCCTTTCTTCCAGGCGGGCGATACGTTTCTGCCATTGGGCCCTGGAGCGTTCCTCCATTTCCACTCTTCTGGCTTTCGCTCGTGCACCGCTCTCCTCGGATGCAGTTTTAAGTCCCGGATACGCAGCCTTGTAAACCTCCCCTATCGTGCACATGTAATAATCGGCGACGAAACGCCAAAGGCGGATTTCATCCGGCGATATGCTCTCCAGCCCGGTTTCAACGGAATGAACCGGATGAATGCGGGAAGGATCTATGTCAGGAACAGCCTGAGCGTCCGAAACAACGCCAACAACACGCCTTCCAGCAAAAATGACTGCCACGCGGTCGCCAATGCGGACCTGCGCGGCAGTCGTGTAACAAGGCTCCCACTCCAGACGGAGTGGGAGTATCACTTTTATGTAGTGCTCTTGAAGCACTTTATTATTTAAGGGTTCCTGCTTCGGCAGCGGCAATCATAGCCTCGTTGGCAGTTACATAAACCTCAACACGACGGTTCTGTGCACGGCCTTCTGCAGTATCGTTGCTTGCAACGGGAAGATCAAAAGACTTTCCTTCTGCAGTGATCTTGTTCTTGAGGCCAGCCTGGGCAAGGCATTTTTCAACAGCCTGAGCACGCTGCTTGGAGATGCGCTCGTTAACAGCGGCAGTGCCGGTATTATCGGTATGTCCCCAAACGGTGATGTCTGTATCGGGCAGATCTGTCATTGCTGTTGCAAACTGCTGGAGAGCCTTTTGAGCATCGGCGCTGAGGGTTGTGCTGTTAGTATTGAAAAGGATGCCGTTGTCAAAGGTGACGCGGATAGCCTGAAGACCGTTAATTTCGAAGGTCTCAACCTTTGCATTATTCAGAGCTTCAAGTTCAGCAGCTTTCTTATCCATCTTCTGGCCGATAACTGCACCGGTAGTTGCACCTACTGCCGTGCCTGCGGTTGCGCCAATAGCAGCAGATTTAAGGTCGCCACCAATAAGATAACCGAGGGCTGCACCGGCAATAGCGCCACCGCCAGCTCCCCAAAGGGTACCTTTACCAGACTTGTTCATACTTGAGCAGCTGGAGAAAATGACTGCTCCGCAAAGTGCAAATGCAAGAATTTTTTTCATAATAGTAATTGAATTATTAATGGTTTAAATCATCTTCGGTTTAAATCATGCAATATTAATCATAATTGTGAGATTTTGCAACTTCTAAAATAAAGACAAAAAAATTTTTGCGACTTCATCAATTTTGTATATCTTTGCAATCCCAAAACACAACGGTGCTGTAGCTCAGATGGTAGAGCAATGGACTGAAAATCCATGTGTCGGCAGTTCGATTCTTCCCAGCACCACTTGAACCCGCTCAGACCGAGCGGGTTTCTTTTTTCCGTCCCACTTTCCGTCCCACTTTTTTGGAAATTAAACTCCATTTTAATGCCCTC
>CACXHM010000143.1 GCA_902767465.1 uncultured Bacteroidia bacterium | reverse complement strand
CGAGCATCTCAACGGCCTTCTGGCAGAGCACCTCGGTCTCACCGCGCGGAATAAGCGCCCTTTCATCTACAGCGAAATTCCTTCCGCAGAACTCAGTATACCCAAGCACATACTGCAGAGGTTCGCTTGCAGAAAGCCGACGCATATCTTCAACCGCACTTTCCAGCAAATCGGCCGGAACCTCAGTTCCCGGCTCGGTAATATGTTGATAGGAGGGATAGCCGAAGACCTCAGAACAGTAATACAGCACCATGCTTCTTGCCTCATCCGCATCATAGAGAGCGGACAGGGCATCAGTCCCGTGCCGGATAAAGTCTTTCAGCAGCATCAACTACCCGTTCTCGATTATGTCGGTGAAGAAAGCAGTGATATCCAATCCCGCCGTACGAACCATCTTCGGGACCAATGAAGCGCTTGTCATTCCAGGTATGGTATTCACCTCCAGAAAGTAAAGCCCGTCGGAGGCGTAGATGTAGTCCATACGAACCAGCCCTGCGCAACCTAAATTGTCGTATATACGGGCCGTGGTTTTCTGCACGAGTTCCGTAATTTCAGCAGAAGCCTCTGCAGGACAAACCTCACGGCTATGGCCGTTATACTTGGCATCGTAGTCGAAATAATCGTTCTCGCTGATAATCTCGATAATAGGGAGCGTATGTATTTCGCCTGATGTGCGGTATGCGGCGCACGTGAACTCACGACCGGTAATTCCCTGTTCTACAAGTACCGTGGGGCCTTCGGAGAACGCATACCCGACTGCGGTGGCGACTTCGGACGGGTCATTAACCTTGGTCACGCCGAAACTGGACCCTCCTATAGTGGGCTTTACAAAAACAGGGAATACAAGATTATGTTCGACCTGTGAAGCAAAGGCGGTCAGGTCTGCCCCCTTGTGCACGAAAGCATCGGGAGCGCATTTGACTATACCGAGATCGCGGATATAGCTTTTGCAGGCATATTTGTCGAATGCAATGGCACTTACAGCTGAAGAGCACGAGCTGAAAGGAATTCCGAGCATCTCGAGATAACCCTGAAGTTGTCCGCTTTCTCCAGGAGCGCCGTGCTGCATGATGTAAACATAATCAAACTTGACCTTCTCCCCAAGCACCATCACGCTGAAATCGGTCTTGTCGATCTCAGGGCGGGCATTTTCGGGGAAGGTAATGCGCATGGCATCCTTGTTTTTGCAGGCCACCAGCTGCCATCTGCCGAAACGCGCAAAAATCTCATACACGTCATATCTGTCGCCATCGATGCGGGAGGCGGTAAACTCCCCGCTGCGGCAGGCCACCTCCCATTCGGAGGAATCGCTGCCGTAGATAACGGCAATCGTTTTGTACTTGCCCATATTATTCAAAATAATAATCTTCTTCTGAACGGTTTTCAGCCTGCCCCTCTTCAGTGGTTTCGATGTCTCCTCCCGTGCAGTCCAGGCCGAGGGAGACACCTGCGGGAGCAATGAAACGGTCAGTTTCGCTGAAAACTCCGTCTGCAATGCACTTCTTCATCCAGATGCCCCAAATGGGCAGAGCCATATTGGAACCACTTCCGAGGGCCAGAGAATTGAAGTGTATCTGACGGTCTTCGCCGCCCACCCAGACACCGCACGTAATGGAGGGCGTGTATCCTATGAACCAGCCGTCGGAATTGTCGTTGGTGGTTCCGGTTTTCCCGGCTATCTCGCCCCTGAGACCATAGGTGGAACGGAGACGTGCACCGGTACCATGGTTGATAACCCCCTGCATCAGGTTAACCATCAGGTAGGCGGTGTTCTCCCCCACGGCTTCACGCTTGTGGTTGGTAAATTCAGACAGGACATTGCCCTGGCTGTCTTCGATTCTGGTCACATACATCGGCGTGATGTAAACCCCTCGGGAAGGCAGGGCGTTGTAGGCAGCGACCATTTCCTTTATCGAAATGTCGGCAGCTCCCACGCAAAGGGCATAAACCTCTTCAAGATGGCTATAGATCCCCATTTTATGCATCATCTCCGCCATGGCATGGGGGCCGAACTGTTTCATCAGATAGGCGGAAATATTGTTGGAGGAGTGGGTAAGCCCCCACTTGAGTGTCACTGTCTTACCTATCCATTCGTCTTTGTCGGTAGAACGCGGTGTCCAGTCGCTCCCATCTCCCGCAATGAAGGACTGTGGAACGTTGATGACCTTGTCGCAAGGGGACATTCCCTCCTGCATTGCAAGCGTATAGAGGAAGGGCTTGATTGTGGATCCAACCTGACGCTTGCCCTGGCCTACATTATCATATTTGAAATAACGATAATTGGGGCCTCCTACATAGGCCTTGATATGACCTGTCACGGGTTCGATGGCTATCATGCCGCAACGCAGCACCGACTTATAGTAAAGGATGGAATCGTTCGGGGTCATAAGAGTATCCACATAACCCTTCTTGTTCCAGGAGAACACCCTCATTTTTACAGGTTTATCGAACTGGGCGAGAATATCCGCCTCGGGGACGCCGGCCTTGTGCTGCACGCGGTAGCGATCGCTCCATCGACGGGCATTGTTCATAAGGCGCTCACGCGTGGCTTTATCGACATCAGAAGCAAAGGGCGCATTGCGCTTCCACTTATTTTCCCTGTTGAACGCAGGCTGGAGATTCTTTCCGAGATGCTCGGCCACGGCCTGTTCAGCGTTCAACTGCATTCTGTAATCGATTGTGGTATAGATTCGGAGACCGTCCTTGTCGAGGTTGTAGCGCTCTCCGCCCGGTTTTTTGTTTTTGTTGAGCCATCCGAAGAGTTCGTCATCGCGCCAGCGGAGCGAATCGGCCGTAAAATCTTCGGGATACTGGTAGTTGCTGCGCTTTGGCTTCTGCGCATTCATGTCGCGGCGGAGCATATCCCTGAAATATGGCGCAAGACCGGCATTATGATCCCGCACCTGATAAACAAGATTGATGGGAATCTGTTTGATGGAATCCGCTTCCGCCTTGTTGATATACTTTCCCTTGGCCATCTGGCCTATCACGAAATTGCGGCGTGCCAGAGCCCGGTCGGGGTTGATGACAGGGTTGTAGCGGGTGGGTTTGTTCACCATTCCCACAAGGGTAGCCGCCTCTTCTACAGTCAGTTCGGAAGGAAGTTTGTCGAAGAATGTCTCGGATGCAGCCCTTATGCCGTATGCACTGCTGCCAAAGAACACGGAATTCAGATACATCACCAGAATTTCGTCCTTGGTGTAGTTGCGTTCGAGTTTTACGGCAGTTATCCACTCTTTGAGTTTGATCCACACCATCCCTATTTTGCCGACGCCCTCCTTGCGGGGGTAAAGGGTCTTCGCAAGCTGCTGGGTGATGGTGGAGCCGCCTCCCTGACTGCTGTCGCGCATGAGAATGGTCTTGACAGCTACGCGCACGAGGCCTTTCAGATCGATGCCGGAGTGCCTGCGGAAGCGGGCGTCTTCTGTAGCGATGGTAGCTGCCACCAGATTTGGAGAGAGCTCGTCATAACTGACAAATGTGCGGTTCTCTATATGAAAGGTGGTAAGCACTTCGCCGTCGGCGGCAATCACCTGGGTGGCAAGCTTGCTGTCGGGGTGCTCAAGTTCTTCGAAAGAAGGGATTCTGGCGAACATCCATACCAGAAGCAGGAGGAAGAATACCAGCGCGAAGGGGGCGGTTACCAGTATCCAAAACCATTTCGTTATTTTTTTCTTCGTAGAGGCTTCCATCTTTAATCTTCGATTAGAATTACAAAGTTAATTTTTTTTGCCGACAAATTTTGAAAATTAGCGAGTTTGTGATTTACTTTGCAGAAAATTGAAAGTTATGGAGGGTAACCTGATAATAGTCGAGTCGCCTACGAAGGCCAGGGAGATAAACGTTTTTCTGAAAGACAATCCTGCCGGATACAAAGTGGTATCCAGCAAGGGACACATACGCGATCTTAACGAAAAGAAACTAAGCGTAGATGTGAACGGAGGATTTGTGCCAGAGTATGAGATTCCTGCAGACAAGAAGCATCTTGTGGAACAGTTGAAGGCGCAGGCGGCAAAAGCACAGACCGTGTATCTGGCAGCCGACCCTGACCGCGAAGGAGAGGCTATCGCATGGCATCTTGCCGTAACTCTCGGGCTGGACCCGTCCCGCACCCGCAGGATCACATATCACGAAATTACCAAAAAAGCCATTGAAGAGGCTCTTCAGAACCCGAGGGACATCGACATGAATCTGGTGAACGCCCAGCAGGCCCGCCGCGTGCTTGACCGTCTGGTGGGTTTCGAACTCTCCCCCATCCTTTGGAAGAAGATCAACCGTGGGCTTTCAGCAGGACGCGTGCAAAGCGTGGCTCTCCGTCTCGTGGTCGAACGTGAACGCGAAATCATGGCCTTCCGGCCGGAACCTTTCTACAGAACAGAGGGAAAGTTCAAAACAACTGACGGATCAGTACTCAAAGGGATCCTCGACACAAAATTCAAAAGTCCCGAAGAAGCCGAAAAATTCCTTCGGGATTCGATTGGAGCCGCCTACACCATCACTTCGGTGAACAAGACGGACGGAGTCCGCTACCCCGCAGCCCCCTTCACCACTTCAACCCTTCAGCAGGAAGCGTCCCGAAAGCTTCACTTCAACGTGAGCAACACCATGAGGATAGCCCAGAGCCTATATGAGAAGGGCCTCATAACCTATATGAGAACCGACTCCACCAACCTCTCGCAGCTTGCAATCGGTACAGCGAAACAGTTCATCATCGACAACTTCGGAGCGGAGTATTCCCATCCTCGCAACTATGCAACACGCAGCAAAGGTGCACAAGAAGCGCACGAAGCCATACGCCCAACCTTCATAGCCCATGTCGACATCAATGGCAACGCACAGGAGAAAGCGCTCTACGACCTCATCTGGAAACGCACTGTAGCTTCGCAGATGTCAGAGGCAAAGCTTCTCAACACCGCCATCACCCTGGAGTCCGACAAAAGGCCGGAAAAGTTTCTTTCGGAAGCATCCCAAATACTTTTCGACGGATTCCTGAAAGTTTACTTCGAAAGTTCCGACGACGAACCTGTCGAGAAAGACCTGGTCATCCTTCCGGAAGCCAATGCCGGAGATGCCCTCAACGCAGTCGAGATTTCCTCCGAGTGTAAATTCAGTCGCGCCCCTCAGCGCTACACCGACGCTTCGCTTGTGAAAAAGCTCGAGGAACTCGGCATAGGCCGTCCATCCACCTACTCTCCTACCATCACCACCCTCACCACCACCCGCGGATACATTGTGCGGGGAAACAAGGAAGGCACCCCGATGCAAGTCACCAACTTCAAGCTAAAGGGCGGCAGCATAACTTCCAGCCTCAAGAAAGAGATCGTGGGAGAAGACAGGGGCAAATTCTTCCCTCAGGACGTCGGCCTTCTGGTGTCCGATTATCTGGTCGAAAACTTCCCGGATATCATGGACTTCAACTACACCGCCGGCGTGGAGGACAATCTGGACAAAATTGCCGAAGGAAAGCAGGATTGGCAGAAGTATCTCGAGAAGATTTACCCGCCCTTCCACAAGACGGTGGAGGAAAAGATGCATGACGGACAGTACCAGCACAGCGAACGCATCATAGGCATCGACCCCTCCGACGGGCAGCAGATTGTAGCAAAATACGGCCAGTATGGTGCTTATGTGCAGAAGGGAGAAGGAGAGTCCCGCCGCTATGCCAGCCTCGCAAAAGGGCAGTTGATAGAAACCGTTTCCCTCGAAGAAGCCATACAGCTGCTCGCCCTGCCAAGAACCGCCGGGCAGTATCTGGGCGTGGATGTAATTGTGACGAAGGGCAAGTTCGGGCCCTACATTAAATATGGGGATACCAACATTACCCTCCCCCGTAAATCCGACCCCCTCAACATCAGTCTGCAGGATTGCATCGATTTGATAGACAAGCAAAAATCAGCCCCCGAGGCCAGCGGCGCAATCGCACAGTTCCCGTCTGAGGATATTCTCATTATGAACGGTCCGTACGGACCGTATATCAAGCACGCCGGCAAGAACTACCGCATCCCAAAAGGAAGCGACCCTGCCGCTCTGGGCGTGGAGGACTGCAAGGCCATTATCTCCGGAACTGCATCCAAGCCCTCCGGAAAGCGTTTTGTAAGGTTTAAAAAGAAATAGATATGACGAATTATCAACTCGACGATATCGACAGGAAAATTCTCTCCTTTCTGGTAAAAGATGCCCGCATGGCATATCTGGAGATTGCACGCGAGTGCGGCATCTCCGGCGCTGCCATACATCAGAGGGTCCAGAAACTTGAAAAAAACGGGGTGATAGCAGGGTCTCGACTGCTCGTTAAACCAAGCGCGCTGGGACTGAACATATGCGCGTTCGTGAATATCTCCATCTCCGAAGCGAACAAGTATCTGGAGGTTACGGAGAACCTTAAGAAAATTCCAGAGGTGGTTGAATGTCACTTCGTTACAGGGGCAACTTCGCTTCTGGTCAAACTCTACTGCTTCAATAATGAGCATCTTATGAGCGTACTGCTGAATACCATTCAGAACATCCCTTACGTGCAGTCTACCGATACGCGCATTTCGCTCGACGAGGCTTTCGAGCGCCAGGTTTGGGTAAAGGATTTCAAGACCACAAGCTTTCGCGAAAGCGAAGGGAAAGCCCCTGTGAAGGGATCGAGGTCAGCGGCAAAGTCGTCCAGAAAATAGTATCTGCCGCGCCTCTTCCATATCTTCGGGCACGGTAAGTTTCAGGTTATGCCTCTCTCCGATAATGTAGGAGAGGGGTATTCCATATTTACGCGCCACTGAAGCATCATCGGTGAAGGCCGTATCGTATGGCAGGGTGTAAGCGGCACGGATTTCTTCGGAAAGAAACATTTGCGGCGTCTGGGCAGCGAAAGTGCGGCCCCGGTCGGGGTCGGGAGAAGAAGATGTGCGGAGAGTCCCGTCGGAAGCGCGTTCCAGCGTCTTCAAAGTGTCCGTCACCGGAATCACGGGAATCAGCGCATGGAGGGTTTCCATCTTCTCGAACATGGTGCGGACCAGCCCTTCCGAAACAAGCGGCCGTACCCCGTCATGAATAGCGACTATCGCACCGTCGGGCACCCTTTCCAAAGCGGCTTTAACGCTATGAAAACGGGAAATTCCCCCTTCTGCAAGCAGTTGCGGCACCTCGAAAGAGTTCTTTTGGCAGAGTTCCTTCCATTCCGCAAAATGCTCTTTCGGAAGCACCGTCACCACTTTTACGTCCGGGCAGGCGTTCAGAAAAACGGAAATGCTGCGCTGCAGCACCGGAATCCCTTCCAGGGTCAGGAACTGTTTGGGCACGCCGGCCCCCATCCTGGTGCCGCTGCCCCCGGCGGTGAAGATTACATACTTTTTTCTTGCCATAACTACAGTTGCAGTAGGCAAAATTAACTAAAATTCTTATATTTGTTAGTCTAATCAGATTAACACGGAAAATGGCGTTTTCTTTTTTGAATCAGGAACTGGCAATCGACCTTGGAACGGCCAACACCGTCATCTATCAGAATGACGAGATAGTGCTGGACGAGCCGAGCATCGTAGCCATCGACAATAATATCAATAAGTGTATCGCTATAGGCCAGAAAGCCAAGCTGATGCAGGAAAGGACAAACCCCGGCATCAAGACCATCAGGCCGCTGCGCGACGGCGTAATCGCCGACTTCAACGCGGCGGAGATGATGATCCGCGGCTTCATCAAGGAAGTTAACAGCAAGCGTCACAGCCTCTTCACCCCGAACCTTAAGGTTGTAGTGGGAATTCCTTCCGGATCTACCGAAGTTGAGATCCGTGCCGTTCGCGACTCCACCGAGCATGCCGGGGGACGCGACGTTTTCCTCATCCACGAGCCTATGGCATCTGCGCTCGGAATCGGGCTGCCCGTGCTCGACCCGAGGGGCAGCATGGTAGTTGACATAGGCGGCGGCACCACCGAAATAGCCGTCATCTCCCTTGGCGGTCTGGTGATCCAGGACAGCATCCGTACTGCAGGCGACGTATTTACTTCAGATATCCAGTACTATCTCCGCCAGCAACACAATATCAAGGTTGGCGAGATTACGGCCGAGAAAATCAAGATAGCCGTGGGTGCAGTAATTCCCGACCTGGACGAAACTCCGGAGCCCTTTATCGTCCGCGGGCCCAACCTCATGACGGCGCACCCCGTGGAAGCTACAATCACCCACGACGAAATTGCCCACTGCCTCGACAAGAGCATCGCCAAGATAGAGAATTCCATCCTGCATGTACTGGAGCTCACCCCTCCGGAACTCTATTCCGATATAGTGGACAACGGGATCTTCCTCTCTGGTGGCGGAGCTCTGCTGCGAGGTCTCGACAAGCGCCTGTCCGACAAGGTAAACATCCCGTTCCATGTAGCCGAAGACCCGCTGCACGCAGTGGGACGCGGCACCTGCATGGCTCTCAAGAATACCGACGGTTATCCTTTCCTTATGAGGTAAAATGCCCGGAGGAAGAAAGCAATACGGACCGGTATTGAGTGCGGCAGTCTTCGCCATCCTGGAGATTGCCGCAATCATTATGCTGGGCTCGTCTTCTTCTATCCAGGCCACCTGGCTGAAAGGCGCCGCACACCGCACGCATGCAACGCTTTGGGGCAGCGGTGAGAAGGTTCGCAACTATTTCACCCTCGACAGACAGAACAGGGCTCTGGCAGCCGAAAACGTTAAACTGTCCAACCTCGTGAGGGATTTCTCCCAAAGAGAGCTGGCGTATCGCGAAAGCAGGCTCTACGACACCCTGGTGGGAAGATACCGCTACATTCCGGCCTCGATCGTTAAAGCAAGCCGCAATACCCAGCACAACTATATCATCCTCAATAAAGGCTACGAAGACGGGGTAAAGCCGCAAACAGGCATAATCACAACCAACGGAGTGGTTGGCACCATCAGCCATGTGGACCGCCATTTTTCCTACGGCATAACCCTGATGAACAATAAGATGAGCGTGTCTGCGCGCATCGGCCGCACCGGCCCCGCAGCCCCCCTGGAATGGGACGGCAGAAGCAGCAACGGCGCGCTCCTGCGCAATCTTCCCCTGCATTACGGGGTAGAAAAGGGCGACACAGTGTGGACCAGCGGATATTCGGATGTTTTTCCCCCGGATATCCCTATCGGGATCACAGGAGAGGTCCGCCTCAAAGACGGAAGCGTGAACGATGTAAAAGTGAAACTTTTCCAGGACTTTGCAGCGCTTCGATATGTAATTATTACCGAGAATCTTGACCGCGGGGAGATCGCTTCCCTTGAAGAGGAGGGAGGCATATGAGACGGGGCTACATATTTACATTCCTGGTACTGCTGGCCATTCAGGTCGTTCTTGGCGACCTTCTCAACTTGACGCAATACGTCATTCTGAGCTATCTCCCTGTAATGATAATGAGCCTTCCCGTTACCTATGGTACACCGAAAGTTCTTATAATAGCATTCGCCACGGGCTTTGCCGTTGACTTTCTGACCCATGGCATACTGGGACTCACCGTGAGCGCTCTCCTGCCGGTGGCTTTTGCAAGGAACACCATTGTTAAACTGGTGTTCGGGTCCGAGCTGCTCTCGCGCCAGGAAAACATCTCCATACACAAACAGGGGCCAGCTAAAGTTCTTCTCGGCACCTTCCTCGCCACACTTTTGTATTTTGCGGTTTATGTTCCCGTTGACTGCGCCGGCACCAGGTCGTTAGGATTCATAATGCTCCGCATTCTTCTTAGCCTCGCCGTCAGCACGCCCGTATCTTACTACGTCGCCGGCATCCTGTCACCCCTGGAAGCTGACCGATGGAGATAAGACGAAGCGACAGACTGGTAATCGGGCTATGGGTGGTGATTGCCGTGCTGCTGGTGCGGCTTTTCGCAATCCAGATAATCGATGATTCTTTCAAGGAATCGGCGGAAAACAACTCTATGGTCCGCTACACTATCTATCCGCCAAGGGGAATAATCTACGACCGCAACGGAGAGATTCTTGTGGGAAACCGCATCTGCTACGACATTATGGTGACCCCAAAGGAGATCACCGCATTCGACACTCTCGCCCTCGCATCGGCACTGGATCTGGATCCCGACTGGGTGCGCTCGCAACTGAAGTATTACCGGGAATACCGTTCCAGGATAGGATTCCGCACCCTGCAGTTCGTGAAACAGGTGAGTGCGGAGAAATATATGAAATTCGCCGAGCATGAATACGATTTCCCAGGATTCCGCGGGCAGGTCCGTTCGGTGCGGGAATACCCGTTCAATGCCGGCGGCAACCTCCTGGGCTATGTTTCAGAGGTGGGGCCGAAGGATATGGAGCGCGAGCCTGACGTGTATAAGAGCGGAGATTATATCGGCAAGACCGGACTGGAGGCGGCAAGGGAGAAGGACCTGCGAGGGGAGAAGGGCTATCATATTTTCCTTCGCGACTCCCGCAACAAGGTGCAAAGCCCTTATAAGGATGGAGAACTTGACAAGGAGGCCGTCCCCGGCAAGGATATAGTCACGACGATAGACGCGCACCTGCAGCAGTACGGGCAGGAACTGATGAAGGGAAAGAAGGGCAGTCTGATTGCGCTCGAGCCTTCTTCGGGAGAAATTCTCGCAATGGTGTCCAGCCCCGGAATAGACGTGGAAGTCCTTTCGAACATGGGAGCCCACTATGCCAGCCTTGCTGCAGATCCCGGAAGGCCGATGTTTAACCGCACCGTGCAGGCATCCTATCCCCCGGGATCGGTATTCAAACTCGTAAACGGGCTGATAGGCCTGCAGGAAGGGGTGCTGGAACCCTGGTACCAATATCCGTGCAGCAGGGGTTACGCATACACCAAGAACCGCAAACTTGGATGCCATGCCCACCGCAGCCCGCTCAACTTGAACGAGGCCGTGATGATGAGCTGCAATGCCTATTTCTGCTACGTGCTCAAGAACCTGCTGGAAAACAAAAAGTATGATTCGGTTGACGATGCCTTCGACAAATGGCGGGAGTACGTGCTGAGCTTCGGTTTCGGACAGAAACTCGGGAGCGACTTCCCTTCCGAACTCGGAGGCAACATCCCGACTTCCAAACGCTACGATAAAATCTACGGACGCAAACGCTGGAAAACCTCCAATGTCATCTCTCTTTCCATCGGGCAGGGAGAAATCGGTGCCACTCCGCTGCAGATCGCAAATCTCGCAGCCATCATGGCCAACCGGGGCTGGTGGTACATACCTCATATAGTCAAAGACTCCGAAGGAGTGGAAATCGACGCCCGTTTCAAGCAGAAACACTACACATTGGTGGACACCACTCACTTTTCGAAGGTGATCCAGGGGATGTGGATGGCAGTGAACGGAGGTCCAGGGGCCGGCGGCACTGCGGGAATGGCATGTGTGCCAGGTCTGGACATCTGCGGGAAGACGGGTACGGCACAGAATCCACATGGGGCCGACAACTCCGTGTTCATCTGCTTTGCCCCAAGGGAAAACCCGAAGATTGCCGTGGTAGGGTATATAGAAAATGCCGGCTGGGGAGGATCCTGGGCATGCCCGCTGGCTTCATTGCTGATAGAAAAATATCTGACCGGAGGCACCACCCGCCCGGATCTGGAAACAAGGATGCTAAACACTTCATTCAATGTTGCAGGGAACTGACAGAGGCTTGCGGTCTTCAATAGACTGGACACTGATTGCCGTCTATCTGGTGCTGGTACTGATAGGCTGGCTCAACGTCTATGCATCCATCCACACACCCGAAATCAGCTCTCCACTCGATTTTTCGCTTCGCAGCGGAAAACAGTTCGTGTGGATTCTTACTTCTTTCGCCCTCGCAGCCATAATTCTTTTTGCAATCAACCCGCGTCTGTGGGAAGTGCTTGCAGCTCCCGGCTATCTTGTGGTGCTGGTGCTGCTGGTGGCGGTGATTTTCCTCGGCACCGGGCACAAGGGTTCAAACTCCTGGTTTTCAATAGGCCCGGTCAGCTTCCAGCCTGCGGAGATCTCCAAAATAACCACATCCCTGCTACTTGCAATGGTGATGAGCCGGCAGGCTTTCTCGCTCAGCAAATGGAAGGATCTGCGAATAGTGCTGCTGGTGCTTGGGCTGCCGATGCTGGTGATTCTGGCAGAAAACGAAACCGGATCCGCCCTGGTCTATACCGGGATGCTGTTCGTGCTCTACCGCGAAGGCCTCAGCGGCATCTTCCTGGTGCTGCTGGCGCTCGCAATCGCCCTTTTCATACTCACTTTGAAGACATCGGTATGGGTTTCTCTGGCAGTACTGGGAGTGATAGCCCTGGGATATCTGCTGTTTATGCTCAGGCACACCAGACCGCTGTCGCGGGAAAGGCGCAGTTCGCTATGGCTGCTGCTGCTCGCATCCGGGTTGTTCGCCGCCCTGGTCTTTTCTACCGATTTTGCCTTCAACAAAGTGCTGCAGGATCACCAGCGGCTGCGCATCGAGGTGCTGCTCGGGATGAAGGACGACCCTACCGGTGTGGGCTACAACGTGCGTCAGTCGATGATAGCGATCGGATCCGGCGGCTTCTTCGGCAAGGGCTTTACCAACGGCACGCAGAACACCGGAGGATTCGTGCCCGAACAGAGCACGGACTTCATCTTCTGCACCGTAGGAGAAGAATGGGGCTTTTTTGGATGTCTGGTGGTGCTGGTGCTGTACGGCTTCCTGATCACGCGTATTATACGGGATGCCGACCGTTCCAGGGAATCTTTCACTCGCATATACGGCTACTGTGTGGCTTCATGCCTGTTCATGCATCTGTTCATCAATATAGGTATGACCATCGGTCTTATGCCCGTCATCGGAATACCGTTGCCGTTTTTAAGTTATGGCGGATCGTCGCTATGGGCCTTTACCATATTGCTCTTTATCTTTATAGCCCTCTATCGTCAGGAAAACAAATATTTTTAATTTTTGACGTTTTTTATTATATTGTGGCTGAACAATAAAAGATTTGAGATATGGCGAAGAAGTTATTACAAAAATTAAGCGACATCAGCAAGATTCACCATAGGGCAGCATTTACCGATGTATTGAAACATACAGCCCCGAAAACCTCGGAATTTCTTACCCTCGCCGGCAAACGTTTTTCTTGCCGCAGTTTTGATGCCAGGACCGTTCCGGACAATATGGTTGAATCCATTCTTGAAGCCGCCCGTCTGGCACCAAGTGCAGTAAATAAACAGCCGGTACATGTCTGGGTGGCGGATACGCAGGAAGTTCTGGAAAAACTGAACAAGGCAACTAAATATCTGTATGGTGCTCCCCTCGTTTTTATTGTCGGGTGCAATCCCTCCGAAGCCTGGGTTCGAGCCTGCGATGGCAAGAACGGAGCAGAAATTGATGCTGCCATCGTAGGTACGCATATCATGATGGAAGCAGCAGATCTCGGCCTTGGAAGCGTCTGGGTCGGCTCTTTTGATCCTTCTGTTTTGAACGCTGAATTCCCGGAACTCGAAGGCTGGGACGTGGTGGCCATGTTCCCGGTCGGGTTCCCCTCCCATGACGCACTGGCTTCTGAACGTCATACAGCCCGCAAACCCATAGAGGAATTTGCCAGCGAGTTGTAATTTTTACTATCTTTGCAGTCCGCGAGCGCGCCTCGCGCAAGCCTTGGTGGTGGAATGGTAGACACGAGGGACTTAAAATCCCTTGGCCCGAAAAGGCCGTGTGAGTTCGAGTCTCATCCGAGGCACAACAAGACTTTGTATCCCCCAAATTTGGTCACATTCTGACCACGTTTTTCAAGAGGGGACTATGCTGCGCGTCATTATTCACCGAAATAGATTGGATATCGCAAAAAGCGGGACTATCTGAACGTGGCGGACTGCGTCTTGGTCCTTTTTGTCTATGTGCTCCAACTCTGAAAAGTTCTCCAGTGAACTGCGGATAGCTTCCGCCAGATGTTTCTGGT
>CACXHM010000142.1 GCA_902767465.1 uncultured Bacteroidia bacterium | reverse complement strand
TGCGTAAAGTTGAAATTGGACTTAGCGGTGAATTATACAAAGAAAACCGATTAATATGCAGTATGCCTTCCAGGGAGAAACTCACCTATTATATCAGTTCCATCTCAACGCTTGCCGACAACAGTGTGAAATATATCAGCAGAGTTGTGGAAAGGAGCGTTCAGGAAAACAGTTCCTGTTATATAGAATTCGAGTCAGGAAAAACGAACATTATCGAGAATCTCGGACATAATATGGAAGAGATGGGCAGGATAAAGGAGAATATCCGGGAAATTCTGGAAAACCAGTTATACGATTTGGATTCAGTGATAATCAGTGCGTTTGCTTCACCCGAAGGACTGTCCGGGGAAAACGATGCACTGGCCTTGAAACGTGCCGGCTCAGCAACGGCGTTCTTCAGGACTTATACTGAATCAGTCATGGATTCTCTTTCCACAGTTCATGCTCCGTCAGGAATAGGCTTTGTGGCTCGTAACGGAGGCGAGAACTGGAAAATGCTGGATCGTATGGTGGCAACTGACAGCCTGATCAGCGAATCAGACCGGGGCCGGTATCTGAAACTGTCAGAAATTGCAGACCTTGACAGGAGGGAAAAAGCAATGCACCGGCTTGAGTGCTATCGGCACCTCAGGGAAAGGGTTTATCCGCGTCTTCGCATCGTCCGATTCGACTTCCACCTTCATCGGCGCGGTATGCTCAAGGATACGATCCACACAACAGAAGTTGACACTGCATATATGAAAGGCCTGGAAGCAATTAAAGACATGGAGTATGAATCGGCCCTTATGCGTCTTTCTCCTTATAAAGACTATAATACGGCTGTTGCCCTCATTGCCCTGGACCGAAATCACAGTGCGCTTGATATTCTTGAAGAACTTGAGGAAAACGCGAGAATCAACTACCTGAAAGCGCTTGTTAACTCTCGTCTCGGACAGGACAGGGAGGCGGTCAAATGTTATCTGGCAGCATGTGCATCCGACAGGACAATGATTTTCAGGGGCAATCTTGATCCGGAAATATCAACACTTATTCATAAATACAACTTAAACAACTATCAAAACTAAAATGAAAAAGATTATCATGTTTGCGGCATCCGTTGCTGCCGTAACAGCTATTGAAAGCTGTAAAAAGAACTTTGTGGATGCGCCGGTTACCTGTGCCAATACAAGAATCAGCGTTAAACTCGCCGGCACGGTGGGTACAAGAGCAGAGGAAGAAGGAATTACGGCTGAAAACACCATCAATTCCGTTGACCTGCTGGTATTCTTTAACGGCGGGGAATTTGACGGAAGGCTCGATGCCTTTGCTCATTTGACAGGCGCTCCTTATACCGTTGACGCTACAAGCGGCAACCGCAAGGTTTATGCTGTAGTAAATTCGCCAGTTGATCTGTCGTATGTCGAGAATGAATCACAGTTGCTTGCAAGCGATGTCCTTCTTTCAAGTCAGAAAACCGGATCCGGCAATTTGTCGAACTTCACTATGATCGGGAGCAAAACGCAGACTCTTGCATCAGGGAACAACCCTGTCACAGTTTCCGTCGGCAGAATTGCAAGCCGTGTTAGGATTCGTAAAATTACAAGAGATTTCGGCTCTGCCGCTCTCGCTGCACAGAGTTTTTCAGTCGATGCCATGTATTTGTCCAATATCGTGACCAAAAGTCCATATTCGCTCGATCTGACTCCCGTGGCCGCTGATTTTGCCAACAAACTCGGAGTATGTGACAATGCTTTCGATACATGGGCAAAACGTTCTGTATCAACCTCTCTTTCAGATGAGAGTTCAGTGTCTCTCGATGATGCATCCAATTATATGTACTGCTTTCCTAATAGCATTTCAGCGGACAGTGAAGAGGACGTTTTCGAGGTTCAGAACACTAAAGTCGTGGTTGAATGTACGCTCGAAGGAAAGAAGCTGTATTACGTGATTCCTCTCGGTGCTTTGGAACCCAACCATAGTTACGATGTCAGCGAACTTGTGCTGACACGTCCCGGATCGGATGATCCGAACCATAAGACAGAAATATCCTCGTGTAATTTCACTATAAATGTCCTTCCATGGACACTGGTTCCAGTGGAAACCGAACCGGGCAAATATGTCATATAAACTTTCATGCTGTGTTTTGTGTGTGCTGGCCCTGTCATGCTCCATAAAGGAAGACAGGGCCGGCTGTCCGGCGTGGCTGACGGTGGTATCGGACGGGCATCTCGGTGAAGATTGCGAGAACGGAGTCCTGCTTGTGAACGTGAAATCAGAGAAGAATGGTTATAACGAAAGGAGCAGCATCGCTCAGGAACCATTCCTTGGGGAAGGTAAAGTGTTGCTGGTGCCGAGGGAACAGAGGATTGACGTGGATGTGATAGGTGGCATAAGGGAGATGGAGCTTTCAGACAGCTTGCTTAGAATCGTCCCTGGTAACGACTGTGACTGTATTGTCAGTGGAAGCGGACGAGTGAAAATGCTTTCGGAGGAAGGGATGCTTGCTCTGCCTCTGAACAGGAATTACGCACGTCTGGTGATGACTTTTTATAACGGTCTTGATGCCCCGGAACCATATTTGTTTGTGCTCTCAGGAAATGTGGACGGATACCTGTTGCCTGGAATGGAACCTCACCGCGGGTGTTTTACTTTCTTGATGAATACCGGTCCCGGAAACAATTTCATGGCCCGTCTCCCTCGCCAGACAGATTCTTCAGTCAAAATAGAAGTCAGGAGAAAAACTGACTACGGTCTGCTGAGCGAAATCCCTGTCGGGGAAATCCTGTATTCGTTGGGATACGACTGGAATTCTTCGGATTTGAATGATATATTTCTGGTTCTCGATTTTGCCCGGAGCAGCATTATAGTCAGCGTAGAAGACTGGGTTTACGAGAGTCTATTTAAGATAACGATATGACAAAAAGAGTATTATCCGGATTTGTGATCGGCTGTGCAGCCATGCTTTATGCATGCATGGCTGAAGATGCTTCGGTATCTGTTGAGGATGCTGGTCTGGCGGAAGTAAAGTTCGTGATGGATGGTTCTTTGTCGAAGGGAAATGCCGGAGAAGAGGAAAACATTACTTCTTTGGATGTGTTTCTATTCCGTTCGGACGGATCTCTGGACAATCATTCAAGAAGTGTAAACCCGGTTTTGACCGACGGGCGTCCCTCCCTGTCCCTGTCTGTTCCAGTGGGTTCGGATATGAAATGGCAGGTCGTTGCAAATGCACCTGCTTCCATTTCGGACGGAGTTCATGATGAAATCACGCTGGGAAACAAAAAATCCATGTTTTCAGACAACGCACCAATGTCTTTGGTAATGACGGGCGGGGGAGAAGGCATCTTTGAAAGAGGAGGGCAGGTCGTTTATGTTCAACTGAAACGTATGGTGAGTAAGATATCTCTTCTGAAGATAAGCAGCGAGGTGGATATCCGTATAGATGCTGCATACCTGCTCGATGTGCCGGAAAGCCGTTGTTATGGAAGTCCGGATACCGTGGCAGGAAGGATAAATGAAGGTGGAATGGAGAACGGACTGAATACACAGACGGCATCTCTCTTGTGTCATCTGTCATCGATCGATTTGGCCGCAGGAGCATCGGTCGGATATGCCGCTGATTTCTATTGTTATCCCGATCCAGAATCAAAGGTTAAACTTGTTCTTGAAGGGTGGTATGACGGAATGCGGAATTACTATCCCCTTGTGCTTCCGCGCTTGAAGGAAAACTGTGCTTATATCATTTCCGAAGTATCTATTCTTGGACATGGAAGTCTTGATCCGGAAGATCCTGTACAGAGAAATGGCTTGAATTATGAGGTAAGTGTCGTTCCATGGCATGATGAAGAGAGTACGTGCATACTGAAACTGTCGTTGCTGAATGAGGGTTTGAGCAAATCCTCCATGATATATGATGAAAACCGTGTTTATGACAGCAATGTATGGGTTTTCGACGGAAATTCCGGCAAAGGGAAGGGGAGTACGTATTTTTCTGACGCTCCCTTCAGTCGCGAAGGAGAACTGCATTTCTACGGAAAAATGGAGCCGGACGACTTTGTCGTGATTATCGGCAATGCCGGAAAAAGATTGCAGCCGCCGGCCGATATTTCTACTCAGGTAAGCATTTCTCCGGAATATGGTCATGACGGAATGAACGGAGTACTGGTGACAGGCGCAGTTCGCGGCCTGTCCGGGAATAGCGGAAACTTCCATGCTTCCGTTTCATTGAAGAGGGCGATGTCCAGAATAAAGATAAAGATGGTCATGGGCGAATATGCAGATTGCTGCACGGTTGAATCTTTGCGGCTTGAGAGGCTGCCGGACAGGGTAGTTCTCTGTCCCGATGACATGCTTAAGGAAAAGACTCATAATAATTCACAGGATAATTCCATTTTATTCTGTCAGACAGATTATGCGACCATTTCCGATATATCTGAATTGAATAGCGGCAGGGAAGCTTTATTCTACAGTCTGCCATGCATTTATGCGGAGGCTCCGATGTATATTGAAACTGTTTTGCATTTTGATGCGAATGGCGTTGACGGAGGCGGTGAGGGCGATGAAATACGCAGATTTATGGTTTCGGATGCTTTTCCGAGCGGTCTGGAGACCGGGCGTTCATATGGCTGCAGCTTAAGCATAGTGCCACAGGACCTTTATCCGGATGATGTACAGCGGTGGCATCGTGATATCATGCGTTTTGCCATACATGATGCATGTATAACCACAGGCCGCAGTGCCGTCGTTCCTCTAATGCAGAAAAAAGCATCCGCAATATCAGCAGGATACCATTTTTCCCTTGATCCTGACCGCCGGTTGCTGAATGACGGAATTTTTGCGATTGATTCTTCAATTGATGAAGACGGATTCTTGTCGGGCGCTGTCGCAACTGCTTTGAGCCCGGGAAATTCCGTTCTTTATTTCAGTGATTCTGCCGGAAACTCAGGCCGGATTCCTCTATGTGCCGCTGTGCCTGCCGGTCTGGAAGCAACCTGGCCGGAAGACGGGGGAACTGCGGTAAACCCGTATGAATAAATTATTTAAAAAAGAGATAATGAAAAACTTCTTTATTGCAATTGCTGTGCTGTGTGGATTATTGTCCTCATGCATATCCCGGGAAACGACTTGTCAACTTGATAATGAAGCTGTGAAGGTTTGTTTGGAATTGCAGGCCGCACCATCCAAAAGCAGTCTGACGGATGATCCTTATACAAAGGTCAGCGATGCGAATTACTATCTGTTCCTTCCGGGATCGAATCTGGTTTCGCAGAAATATATTGCTGATGCAAAAGATTTTGCTGTAGGACTTCCGGAATCGGAACAGAATTACAGTCTGTATGTAATTGCCAATGTTGGCGAGTTTGTGATTCCTGCTTCAATCTCGGAGAAAGAATTGGCATCTTCCATAAAATATGATTATGGGTCGCCGGATGCTTTCAGGACAATGATTGCAGAAAAAGGCCTGCCCATGTGTGGCAAAGTAGATGGTTTCAATTCTTCTTACGCCAACGTTATTCTTCTGGAAAGCCTCGTTCAGACGCTGAATGTTCAAATGGATCAGCAAATGCTTAATTCCGCACATCTGCATTTTACCGCAGTAAGGTTGCGTCAGGCCGCAAGAGACATTTATCCTTTTGCAGAAAAAAGCAAGGCCGAAAATGTTGTTGACTTAGGGGATTATGCCTCTGCATCTGATATTGCACGGCTTAATTCCGGGGAAGCAATAACCTTGTACACCCTGGAGAATATGAGAGGAAGACTGCTTCCTTATTCTACAGGATGGGACGGCAAAGTGCCATCTGCATTGACTTCCGAAGAGGCGGCATTGTCCACATACATCGAAATCGAAGCTGAAATGCAGACCCCGACGGCAAAATATCGAGACAATGTTTTCCGCGCCTATCTTGGGCCGGATGCCGGCAGTTTTGATGTTCGTAGGAATACTGCCTTTCTTCTCACCAATAGTTTTACCGGCGATATGGTGAATGATAAACTCTGGCGTCAGGAGAAGGATCAGGCCCAGATAACGGGATGCCTTGAATTCCGTTATCCGGATGCAGGGACTGACAATAGCGGGAAGATGGTTCCTTCTCATAACATTTGCGACAGGGAATTAGCCATTTGCTATGGATTTGTCCAGACCATATTCATATATCGCTCTGACCCTGCTATCAACTATACCGTTTCGACGGACAAGACTGCGGATGATTTTCCATATCTTTCCTGGACGGTATCGCATTATGATGATCATCATGACAGGCTCGATATCCGACAATCCAATTATATTAAGGCAAGTGACCTTGGTGAAGGATTATCGGGTTATTCTTCCGGGGCCCTTTATGACCCGGTAAGTTCTTTTCCTGTGCGCTTCGATATCGAAAGTGATGACGGACTGCTGCATGACAGTTTCACCTGTTATGTCCTGTGCGAGCGTTTTTGTCCGGCATTTTCCTATAAAGGATACAAGTGGGGCGATGCAGATGC
>CACXHM010000141.1 GCA_902767465.1 uncultured Bacteroidia bacterium | reverse complement strand
CCCAGGCCTATATCAACGACACCATGGACGATGCGAGGCTAAATGCTGCCAAAGAGGCTAAGCGTATAGTTATCAATACCATACAGCGTACTGCCACGGAGACCGCCATCGAAAATGCCGTCACCACTTTTCCCATTGACAATGATGAGATCAAGGGCCGTATCATAGGCCGCGAAGGTCGCAACATCCGTGCGCTCGAAGCTGCCACCGGAGTTGAGATTGTGGTTGACGACACACCTGATGCGATTATGCTGTCCGCTTTCGATCCCGTCCGTCGTGAAGTTGCACGTCTGGCTCTCCATCAATTGGTGATAGACGGACGTATCCATCCTGCACGTATAGAAGAGGTCGTTGCAAAAGTGAGCAAGCAGCTCGAAGATGAAATCCTTGAAACGGGAAAGCGCACCTGCATAGATCTCGGCATTCACGGACTTAATATCGAACTCGTGAAGCTTATAGGGCGCATGAAATACCGTTCTTCTTATGGACAAAACCTTTTGCAGCACTCACGTGAAGTCGCCAATATTGCTGCAGTGATGGCCTCCGAACTTGGTCTTAATCCCAAGATTGCCAAACGTGCCGGTCTTCTTCACGATATAGGCAAGGTTTCTGATGATGATCCCGATCTGCCGCATGCTCTCCTGGGTGCCAAGCTCGCGGAGCAGTACAAGGAGCGCCCCGAAATCGTGAATGCCATCGGTGCACACCATGAAGAAATGGAAATGACATCCACAATTTCGCCCATTGTGCTGGTGGCCGATGCCATTTCCGGTGCCCGTCCCGGAGCACGAAGGGAGGTGATAGAATCGTATATCAAGCGCCTTAAAGGAATGGAGGACCTGGCGGCATCCTATCCGGGAGTCACCAAGTCCTATGCAATCCAGGCAGGCCGTGAACTTCGTGTAATCGTGGGCGCTGAACAGGTCAGCGACGATGATGCCAACCGCCTCTCTTCCGATATCGCCCAGCGTATCCAGGACGAGATGACCTATCCCGGACAGGTGAAGATCACCGTAATCAGGGAGACACGTTCAGTTGCATACGCTAAATAACATACCATGAACAGATTACGCTCCATGGCGTTTTTATCGGCAGCCCTGCTATCGGGGCTGTCGGTTTTTGCTCAGCGCCTGCCCGAAACTACAGTTACCTGGGAGAGCCGTGTGGAAGAGGGGAGTGACGGCATGTCCCGTATTGTGTTTATAGGAACTCCCGCTTTGCCGCTCGATGAAATCCATGGGACACTGCAATGGATTTCCTGTATTGGCAACGATTGTCACAGCCCCGAAGAAATCGAATTCGACCTGCATCCCTCAGAGACCGTTGCGTCCTCTGCCGAAACTTCATCCGGAATTGTGGCAGACGAAACTGCGGGCAGCGCTGCCGTTGCTGCTTCTGTACCCATTCAGTCCAGGGGGCGGGGAATCTGGGGCTTGATCCTGGAGGCAATCCTCTGGGGCTTTGCCATGCTTCTTACCCCGTGCGTCTTTCCCATGGTGCCCATGACTGTTTCTTTCTTCATAAAAGGAAATGAAGACAGAACAGCAGGAAAGTTCCGCGCGATGATGTACGGACTTTTCATTGTGCTCCTATATACGGTACCCATCAGTATTATTATCGGCCTCACATGGGTGCTTGGCGGATCTGCCGTTACTGCCGACATATTCAACTGGCTTGCAACACATTGGCTGCCAAACATCATTTTCTTTGTGGTGTTCATGTTATTTGCTGCATCCTTTTTCGGGGCTTTTGAAATCACACTGCCGTCGTCTTTGGTTAACGCCTCGGATAAAAAGTCCGACAAACGTGGCCTCGCCGGTGTGTTTTTCATGGCTTTGACCCTTGTTCTGGTTTCTTTCTCGTGTACGGGCCCTATTGTCGGAACGGTTCTCATTAAATCTACCTCCGGCGAGTTCTGGACGCCGATGATAACCATGCTTGCATTCAGTGTGGCATTTGCCCTGCCGTTTACCCTGCTTGCACTTTTCCCGTCTCTGCTTAAGAGCCTTCCAAAAAGCGGAGGCTGGCTGAACAGTGTAAAGGTGGTGCTGGGCTTCATCGAAGTCGCCCTTGGACTTAAATTCCTTAGTGTTGCCGACCAGACATATCATTGGGGCCTCCTCGACAGGGAAGTTTATCTTGCAGTCTGGATAGTGTGTTTCACGCTCCTTGGTTTTTATCTGCTTGGCAAAATTCGCTTTAAATATGACGATGAGGTTAAGCACATAGGAATACTCCGCCTGTCTCTTTCGATTGTCGTGTTCTCTTTCGTGGTTTATATGATTCCTGGAATGTTCGGGGCTCCTCTTAAAGCCCTTTCCGGCTATTTGCCGCCGATGGAAACACAGGATTTCGTTATTTCTGCATATTCCTCATCCGTTCCGAAAGGCGCAACCATTGAACTTCCCCATGGACTGATGGGATACGATAATATCGATGAAGCTCTCTCTGAAGCCCGAAAAAGCGGGCGTAAGGTGTTCGTGGATATTACAGGGCATGGATGTGTGAACTGCAGGGAAATGGAAGCGAGAGTCTGGTCCGATGAAAAGGTGCTGCAGCGGCTTCGCGATGACTTTGTCATTGTTGCACTCTATACGGATGACAAGCAGAAACTCCCTGAGTCAAAGTGGATCCGGACTCCCGATGGAAAAGTGCTCAAGGATGTAGGACGGGTTAACAGCTATGTCGCGCGCAGCCGTTTTGGCGTGAATGCCCAGCCTAATTATTTTATTCTTGACGCACAAGGAAATATTCTTTCCGGTCCAAGAGGATATGATCTGTCCGTAAAGGGATTCGTGGATTTCCTTGACAGCCGTAGTTCTGCGGATCAGAGACACTAAAGTGAACACCAAGGTGTTTGCGATAATGCTTGCTTAACGGTTGTTTTCCTATTACTTTGCTTGATATAACTTAAAATTTAAGATCATGCAAAGAAAAAGAAAAACCGAAATGCCGTGGGGATTCTTCCTTGCGGCTGCGTTGTGCGTAATTATTCCGCTTTCATCATGTTCCAAGAAGGATGACAAACCTGATACTTCGATGTCCAATATCGTTCTTCTGGACGGTTACGATAGACCTATTGAAAGAGTATGGTTGGATAAATCAGATTTAGAGGAAGGATATTATGACATAGTTATCTTTTTGCCTGGAGAGTATGGATCTAATGGCATTAAAATACAGGCAGATTCTCTTAATCACAACAATAAAGTGATAGACCTTTCTGTAAAAGAAAAAAAACACGACGGGTGGTATATCTCCATAGAATACTTAGCAGAAAAAACATGGCTATTCGATACTTATTATGAACCAGGATCGACTTATTATGAAATCTTTTTGACCGGGACGCTGCGTGTCAAGGTCTCAAAGGAGAAAAAACAGATATCGATTGAGTTAAAAAATGGTATAGTGAAGGACAATAAAAATGGTGACGGTAAACGGCACGAAATATCCATCAGTTATAACGGTCCTTTTTATTTAGATGAATTTTAACGACGATACAAAACTTGAAAACAGGCGGGTCATTTTGCGGGAAGCAAGATCCGCCTGTTTGACTATTTCATTTTCGTCGGTGACATAACCGTCTTCGGCTTCATGTGCAACATCGGTAATAACAGACATCCCAAGTACTTTTATACCCGCATGTCTTGCTACGATCACTTCCGGAGTAACGCTCATACCAACTTCATCGGCACCCATCCTGCGATAGAATTCATATTCGGCCGGAGTTTCATATGACGGGCCGGTACATGATACATATATGCCTCTTTGCAGCGGAATACCCAGTCGTTTTGCTATTGAAAGCATGCGCTCCTGAAGTTCAGTGTCATATGCACAGGTCATATCCGGAAAACGTGGGCCAAGTCGATCCAGATTCGGCCCTATCAGTGGATTAGGCAAGAGGTTGATGTGATCCCGAATGAGCATAAGGTCTCCTATATGGAAATCTTTGTTCATGGCTCCCGCTGCGTTTGAAACGAGGAGATACTTAATGCCGAGCATAATCATAACTCTTACAGGAAGCACAACTGTATCCATTGGATATCCTTCGTAATAGTGATACCGTCCCTGCATGGCGATTACGCATTTCCCACCCATGCTCCCGCAAATGAAATTGCCTTTATGTCCGATTGCTGTGGCGGCTGGAAAACCAGGAATGCGGACATATGGAACAATGATGGGGTCTTCGATCTGCTCGGCAAGCTGCCCGAGACCGCTTCCAAGTATGATACCTGCTATTGGTTTTCTTCCGTCAAGCCATGAAGAGAGGAATGCCGAAGCATCTTCCAGAACCTCCCAGCGTTTATCCATCTTAAAGAGTCTCAATCAATTTGGTGAACAGGACTGTCATCTTGTCGGCAGAAGCATCGGCGGTCTGCACCACATCTTCGCCATCGTTCAGGTTGCGCTCCACATTGTCTGTGTTTGCAATGTTTGTAACCACTGACATCCCGAAAACGCGCATCCCGCAGTGACGGGCAACGATGACTTCCGGAACAGTGGACATGCCCACAAGATCGGCTCCCGTGGAACGGAAAAAGCGCACTTCAGCCGGCGTTTCATAAGTCGGTCCCGAACCTCCGAAGTAAACTCCGCGATGCAGTTTCAACCCGATTTCTTCTCCGATTTCGAGGGCCTTTTTTTGTAAATCGAGGTCGTAGGCGCACGTCATGTCAGGGAAACGCGGCCCAAAATCCTCCATATTTGCACCAATGAGGGGGTTGGGCATGAAGTTGATATGATCCCGGATGATAATGGTATCTCCAACCTTATATTCGGGATTCAAAGCTCCCGCGGCGTTCGATACGAACAGGTTCTTCACCCCAAGCCGGCTCATGACGCGCACCGGAAGGGTAAGGGTTGCCATATCGTAGCCTTCGTAATAATGGAAGCGTCCCTGCATTGCAAGAACGCATTTTCCTCCGAGGAAGCCGCATATCAGATTTCCTTTATGCCCGATAACTGTTGAAATAGGGAAACAGGGGATTTCGGTGTAGGGAATGGTGATGCTGTCATCAATTTTTTCGGCAAGTTTACCAAGTCCGCTTCCAAGAATGATGGCGGCAACGGGCTTTCTTCCTTCGAGGCGCGAATTGATGTATGAGGCTGCCTCGTTTATCTTTGCAATTCTATTGTCCATGTGGTTTATTTTATTTTTTCAAGTGCCTTTCTGGCTTCGTGCAGTATGTCACGCTCCCCGGGAATCTCCCTCCCGCGCATGACAAAGCGACCTCCGGCTATCACGGAATCTATACAGTCGGAATGTGCTGAGTAAACAAGATTTGCGAGGAATGGTCCTGGGGAGAGGAAATAACTGCTGTCGGTTTCTATAATGGAGATGTCTGCCAGCGCACCTTCCACGAGCCGTCCGCTGTTCAGGCGAAGGGCTTTGGCTCCGTTGACGGTTGCCATATCGAGAAGCTCGTTAAGGGGAAGGGCCTTCGGATCGTTTCTCCATGCTTTCTGGAAAAGGGCGGAAGTCTTCATCGCTTCGAGAATATCGAGATTGTTCGATGATGCGCATCCGTCCGTGCCGATGCAGACATTGACTCCGGCATCTCGGAGTTCGTTGTAAAGGAACTTGTATCCGGAGGAAAGTTTGGTGTTCGAGTTGATGTTGTGTATGCAGTGAACGCCGTTCTTTGCAAGGAGTTCGATGTCATGCTCCGAAAGCCACAGGCAGTGTGCAGCAAGCAAATTCGGGCCGAGTACGCCAATAGCATCCAGATATTCAACCGGGCTTAGGCCGCCATGTGCAGCCTTGCAATCTTCAACTTCTTTAAGAGTTTCGCTGAGATGAATATGCAGCGGGATATCGTGTTTGCGCGCAAAATCGGCAGCCCATATCATCATGGGTTCACTTACCGAATATATGGCATGAAATGCCAGTTCATAAATTGCCCCCTCGTCCCTCCACTGGTTCTTCACCTCTTCGTATTTGCGCTCGCACTGCTCCATCTGCCGTTTGGCTTCTTCAGGATCCCCGTGGTCGATGATATCATAACCTACCGCAGGGCGTATGCCCATTTCGGAAGCCGCTTTCTGGCAGGCCTGGAAAAACCAGTACTGGTCGTTGAAAGTGGTCGTTCCGGTGCGGATCATTTCGATGCAGGCTACCTTTGCACTCCAATACACGTAGTCATAATCGAATCCGGCCTCAATTTTCCAGATTTTCCGGATCCAGTCCTGAAAAACCATATCTTCCCCTATGCCTCGCATGAGTGCCATACCGGCATGGGTATGCATGTTTACAAAGCCGGGGATTGCAACTTTTCCGCTGCATTCCATTACATCGATATCGCCGGCAAGATCCCAGTCGATACACGAACCGGCAGGTCTGATTTTTTTAATCAAACCGCCACAGATGAGCACATCTTTGCACTCACCGCCGATATCTATGTTCTTGAGAAGAATGGATACCATTAAAGCTCTTCGAAGTCAGGGTATTCCTTTACAGGTAT
>CACXHM010000140.1 GCA_902767465.1 uncultured Bacteroidia bacterium | reverse complement strand
TATCGTAAAGTGGAAGGCAGTAGAGCAGGGGACCGTAGTCGATGCAGTTGTAGGTTCTTCCGGCAACGGTGTCGAGTGCCGCCTCGTTGATACGCCCCCAATGCGGCTGCGTGAAGTATGGATCCTGCGGATAGCAGTTGTCTTCTACCGAGTAAATCCTTGCTTTCATGGGAAGACGGACGGTAACAGTGTCGCTGTCCTTCCACTTGCGGCAGATGCGCATGAAACCTCCATAGTAATCCCCTTCGGCAGGTTTACCGTTAATGCTTACGCCCATGCCCTTGCACCATCCTGGAATGCGGAAGAAAAGAGGCATACGCGCGGGTTTGTCCGCCTTTATGGTAATGGTTTGTGTATCTTCGAAAGGGAATGCCGTCTCGCAGATCAGTTGGAGACCTTCCGCCTGCACGATGCAAGGTCCGTAGAACACGCAGGCCAGTCCTCCTCCTGCAGCGTGCATCCACATATTCTGGACGTAGTTGGGAATGATCCAGTTGCTGCTGCCGACGCAGCAAAGGGTCTTGTTGCCGGTGGACGTGTAAACTATTTTTCTGCCGGGACCGGGAATCGGGGGAGCTGGAGGCGTGTCCCCGTCGATGCGGTTGGGACTCTGATAGTAACTCATGGTCTTGAAGTCGCGGCTTACAGGCACCGGACCTGCGTTGAGGAAGGCGCGTTCCACCTGATCTGCCCAGCGGGATTGCCCGGTAATGCGCAGCATCCAGGTTTTGGTCCACATTGCGGCCGGAATGTCGCAGGTTTCCGTAAACCTGTACGGCCCTATGCCGCTCAGCCACTCTTCTGCCGAAACCACGCCATAGGGGAGTCCGTTGTATTTTTCACCCCATTCGAGCAAATGCAGGGATGTTTCAAGTTGTTTGCGCTTGCCGGTCCAAAGCGAAAGAAGGGCGGGAACCCTTGACACTTCGTTGAAGGTGACACCGTGAATGGTGGCATCGCCCCAGTTTTTGTCAGTCCTGCCCTTTTTATCCAGAAGCCTCTGCTCTTCATAAACCTGCTCTGGTTCGGATGCGTAGTCGAGCATCGGCTGAAGGATTGCCCTGTTGCCCGTGAGCAGAAAAGTTTCGCTCATTGCGTCGATATTGGTGGCACCCCTCACCATTCCCTGTGTGAGCCCGGCATTATCCCGGTAAATGTCATCTTGAGGAGTTTTCAGGTAGAATCCCGATGAATACACTTTTTCAAGCGCCTGAAGAATTCGTTCATCGTGGCTTGCCTGATAGTACGACACCAGGCAGCGCCCCATCAGACCATGTGCCCAGTTATTGAAGGATCCCTTGGATTCGTTGCCGTTTTCGGCTACGACTATCGAATCCGGTTTCCACCAGATAAAGGTGTTGTTTTCACTGGAAAGCACCCCGTCCACAACTCCGTCCAGTCTGCTTGTCGTCTTGCGTATCAGGCTGCTGTCGTTCAGCATGTATCCAAGTTTGAGGGCTCCGTCCAGCCAGTAGGCACTCTGCTCCAAAAGCCATCCGGTGCTGCTGATTACCCCGTCGCCATTGCTCTGGCGTGCGCTGATGTCGCGCCCCAGCCAGCCGTACTCGAAAACTTGCTCATACTCGTCCAGATGCCCGGTAATGCCGTTTGCAGCATCTTCCGCCCAGTCTCGAAGCCACCCTTCGGGAGTTATTCGGCCTACATCGAGCGGAATGAAGCGCTGCTCTATCTTAGGCTGGCTGCATGCCGCCATCATCAGCGTCGCAGTACTGATCGCTATCTTCTTGATTCTTAACATTTTCATGGTTTTGTCTCTGGTGCTTTTTCACCAGAGATGAAATATGGAAATTATTGATTGACAGTGCGTTTTGAATCAGTGGCGCGGGCTGTCATCAGGGTGAGGACAGGAGTGCCGATGCGTACGCGGAGCCAATTCTCGAGACGAGCCTTGTCCTGTGCACCGAGATCGGAGGAACAATATGCGATGGCCAGCACTCCGTCGGTGCGGGTGCTGTCTGCGGAGACGGTAGCGCCGCGGGAAAGATGCAGGCTTCGTACCGACGGATACTGGGCGACAGTCTCGGCTGTAATCTGTTCGTAGGGGATACGTCTTCCGTTAAGCGAATCGAGCGTAGCCTGAAGTGAGAGTATCTCATTTTCCTTCGATGCGAGCTGCCGGTCCATACGTTCATAGATGCCTTCTACCAACATCTTCGATTCACTGTCTTCTGTAGAGTAGGCGTTGTCTTTGATTTTCAGTTCGTTGGCTTTAATGCCATATTTGCCGGCCACTTCCATGAGCGCCAGTTTTTCTTCTTCTCCGAGTGCTTCTCCTGAAAGAAATAAGGTTACTGCCCGCTTGCGCCCCTTGTCTATCTTGTAGTCGTATATGTAGCTCTTCGCATACATCCTGTTCTCGCTCACGAAATTCCGGGCGTTGGTCGTGAAATTGTTGTCGCGGATCATCACGAATGCCGACCAGATGCTTGGCACCGTAACAAGTATCACAACGATTGTGATGATTCTTTTAGTGCGCAGTGCAGTCCTCTCGTCGCTGAAACTCTTCTGATGGAAATGCAGGTATTTGCATGCCACATACGTGGCAAACATAATAAAGATTGCATTGATTGTAAAGAGGTACATGGCCCCGAAGAAAAAATGGAGGTTCCATTTGGCCAGTCCGAAACCGGCCGTGCAAAGAGGCGGCATGAGGGCGGTTGCAATCGCCACTCCGGACATAACAGTCCCTTTTTCTTTGCGTGCCTGCTCAAGTATGCCGGCAAAGCCGCCGAACAGAGCAATCAGTACATCGTAAATCGAAGGGGATGTGCGTGCTTCGAGTTCAGTCGGATTTGCAAGATTGAGAGGGGAGATAAGGAAGAACAACGACGATGCTATCAAGCTTATTACAACCATGATCAGCAGGTTGCGCAAACTGTCTGCAAGCAGCTTGGTATCGTTGACACCAAGTCCAAGGCCCATTCCGATGATTGGGCCCATGACCGGTGAGATGAGCATGGCGCCGATGATTACCGCAGTGGAGTTGACATTGAGCCCCACCGACGCAATAATGATGGAAAAGGCGAGAATCCATACATTGGGTCCGCGGAAGTAGATATTGCTGCGTATCGATTCCGCTGCCTTGTCGACATCAACCTGGCCGCTTAGATTGCCGGTTTCAGTCATATATTCACGCAACCATTCTGTAAACTTCATAATGATTTACCTGAAAAGTTTGTCTATAGCTTTGACGCTTCCCGGAGTGGCAAAAATCGCTACCCTGTCGTTGGCCTGGATCTGGGTGTCCCCCACAGCGATAAAGGACTCTCCTGCACGGATGACGCCTCCGACAATTGCACCGGAAGGGAAGCCCAGTTCCTTGAGTGGCTTTTTCGTAATTGCGCTGCCTTCAGCTGCGGTATATTCGATGATTTCGGCGCTGGTGCCTCGCATGTATTTTACGAATCTGGCTTTGCCTTCGAGCGTAAAGCGGAATATGTTTGCAGCTGTTATAAGTTTCTTATTAATGATGCTGTCAACTCCAAGCTCATCGGCAAGGCGCAGATATTCAGTATTTTCCACTTCTGCAACCGTACGGGGAACTCCGAGTTTTTTTGCCGCCACGCAGGAAAGGATATTCGTCTCATCTTCCCCGGTGAGGGCAACGAAAGCGTCGCATTCGCTTATTCCTTCATCGAAGAGCAGGTCGGAATTACGCCCGTCGCCATGTACTATCTCTATATCGTCATCCAGTCTGTCGTTGAGCTCAATGCACCTCTGGCGATTAATTTCCACCAGTTTAACCTCTATTCCTTCTGAATGCAGTTCGGCGGCAAGCATGGCGGCAATCTCATTCCCTCCCACAATCATTACCTTTCGCACCTTCAGCATGCTCTGTCCGAAATACTTGACCAGCAGCGGCACCCCTTCCTGACGAGAGAAGGCGAAGACCAGGTCGTTGTACTGAAAGACTGTCTCCGGCCCGGGGATGATAGTATCGCTTCCGCGGGAGATTGCGATTATGCGGAAACTGTCGATCTCACCAGGGGCGAGTCCGGCTACAAACTCGGAAAGCTTCTGGTCGAGCAGGGGAGACTCTTCGGTGAGTTTGAAGACCGATATTTGCAGCTGCCCCCTTGCGAAGTCCATTGTTTCGGAAGACGATGTCTGTTTCAACTGCGCTACTATCTCATCGGCTGCGATCTTTTCGGGATAGAACAGGAGCTCTATGCCCATATCGTTGAACATCAGCTTGTTGTCGGCAGACAGATACTCTATGTCGTTGATTCTTGCAAGCACTTTTGCGGCACCCATGCGCTTAGCAAGCAGCGACCCGACGATATTGGTCTCCTGAAGAGAAGATGGGTACACGGCAATAAAGAGGTCGGCTCTTCCTACTCCGGCACCTGCAAGCACTTTCGTTGAAGACGGATTTCCCAAAACGGTGCGAACATCTGCCACAGAGCTCAGATCGCTGATACGTTTTTCGTCGTTGTCGATAACGGTTATGTCGTTGCCTTCGGTGCGAAGCATCTTTGCAAGATGGGAACCCACGGCTCCTGCACCCAGAATGACGATCTTCATGATATAACTACATTAAAAGTATCAATTTACCCGAAAGCCCCGAGGGTATGCGCGGCGTGCCGTCGGGAGTGCTTTCGAAGGGAGAGATGCCGAAACTTCTCCATTCCTTGTGGGCTTCCCGCACGGCCAGGGCAAATGCCGGCCTTCCGGTACAAAAATAAACAAAAGCTGCGCAATTATCCAAAAACAGCCTGAATCTTAGCATATTGCGTGTCTTGCGTGTGGCTTTGTGGACTGTGTGACCCTTTGCAATCAGGGTGGGGTAGTAGTTCTTGCAGAGCAGAAGGAGGTTGTTGCGGAAGTTGAGTTTCAACTTGAACGGAGATGTCGGAGGCAGGGTTCCTCCTCCAAGGTGCCAGACGGTTGATGCGGGAACCACGTTCACTTTCCAGCCGTTAAGCTGAGCTCTCCAGCACAGGTCGATTTCTTCCATGTGGGCGAAAAATCTGTCGTCGAGTCCGCCCAGTGTTTCCCACAGGCTGCGGCGTATCATCAGGCAGGAACCGGTTACCCACAGTACTTCGGGATCTGCGTTGTCGTACTGCCCGTTGTCATTTTCAACTTTTTTCCGAATCCTTCCGCGGCAATAGGGGAAACCGAAACGGTCAATCATTCCTCCGGCCGCTCCTGCATATTCGAAGCGTGAACTGCGGAAGTATCCTCCGTTGCTACGCAGCAGCCCATGCAGTTTAGGACCGCAGATGCCGCATTCAGGATGGCTGTCCATCCATTCAATGAGCGGCTCCATCCAGCCTGCAGAGACATCGATGTCGGAGTTGACAAGAATATAATAATCCGGTGCTATACCTCTGGATTCCAGTTCTTTGAAAGCCTTGTTATAGCCTCCGGTAAAGCCGTAGTTGCGGTCCAGGAGCACGGTTTTTATCATCGGAAATTCTTCCTTCAGCACCTGTACGGAACCATCCGTGGAACCGCTGTCGGCAACTATCACCTCCGTCCCGTCAGGGCATGCGGCAATGAGCCCGGGGAGGAAACTCCTCAGATAATCCTTTGTATTCCAATTAAGAACCGTTACGGCTGCTTTCATATCAGTTCTTGTCTTTGCAGCAACAATCGTGCTCGCCTCCGTTTCCGTCCTTATGGCAGCATTCATGCTCGCCTTCACCCTCGTGCTTATGGCAATTGCCTTTTCCGTGGCAGCAGTGATGATCATCTTCTTCTACCGGAAGATATTCTCCGTGAAGGCCTTCGTCCAGTTCCTTTTGGGTGGCGTCGCGAACGGAAACCACCTCTACCTCAAAGTGCAGGTCCTTTCCTGCAAGCTGATGGTTGAAGTCCATTGTGACTGTCTGCTCCTTTACTTCGGCAACAGTACCTTGAACTACATGTCCGGTGCTGTTGAACATTGGAACTATCGTCCCCGGAATGAGGAGGTCTTCTCTCAGCACCCCGCCTACTTCGAAGGAACTCTTTGGAATGTCGATGCGAAGGCCGGCATTGTAGGTGCCGTACCCTTCTTCGGGAGAAACCTCGATTGCAAACTTGTCTCCGGGTTTGTGACCTTCCAGTCCCTTCTCGAAGCCGGCAATCATCATATGCGTGCCGTGGATATATTCCAGAGGCTGACCTTCGGGTGATTTGTCGATTTGTTTTCCTTCTACTGTCAGGCAGTAAGCAACTGCCACTACTTTGTTTTTCTCAATAATCATATTCTTCTTTTTTATTGTTATCCGCTGAAATCCACCTCATCGAAAGCGAGAGAGGGGGTCAATTTTTCCCTGCACCTTCTTGCATCATCGCCTGCCGCGAGAAGATGCGACCACAGGGTCAAGATGTTTCCTGTGATGAGCATTTCCCGGACGGGATGGACGATCTTCCCGTTCTTGAATCTGAATCCCTGAATGGCATAAGAAAAGTCTCCGGTTGCTCCGTTGCAGTTTCCTCCGCAAAAATCCGTTACCAGAATCCCGTTCCGGCATAATGCCAAGAGGGATTGCCTGTCGAAACCGTTTTTCGGAGGGATTTCTATAGCTCCTGTGCGGAGGGTCTCGCCCAAAAAGGTATGTATATATGGTCTCGTTGCGTCTTCTATCGTGGGTGCGATGCCAAGCTTATTCGCCATATAGGTGTTCACGAAATACTCCTGAACAACACCGTCCTTTATAATATAATGGTTTCTGGTGGCAACGCCTTCCGAGTCGAAGAACTTTCCGCAGGACTCGCCCTTAATGCGCGGCAAGTCCATAATATCCAGCCCGGCCGGGAAAAGGTGTTTTCCGAGACTCCCGTCAAGGAATGAATTTTTCTGTTGTATGCTGAAGGCATTGAGCGCCGCCAGAATTGGATTCAGGACCTTGGATGAAACTTCGCTGTCTATGACCATGCGGTATTTTCCGCTGCGGCAGCTCTTTGGTCCGATTTGCTTCACGGCTTCGTCCAAAGCGAGAGGTGCTACCGTTTCAGGATGAAAGTCTTTAAGCTTTGGGGCAGCTTCCCACCAGGCTCCGCTGAATTTGTTGCCTCGGGAATCCTGAATGGTTACTTCTGTATAAAATTCGAACGATGTTTCACTATGAAGGGCTTCGGTGCCGCCGGAGTCGATCACGTAGTTGAAAGATTCGGAATCGGAATACTCGCCTTCTTCCGAAACCAGGGTCCAGCCTTTGTCCTTACAAGAATGCGGAACACCTGCAGAAATGCTGTTGTTTACGGCAAAACCAATTCTCTGTCCGGGAGTAAGGCTGCCCCAGGCGGGGTCATAAATGCCCAATTCATTTCCGGTGACGGCATCCTTGGCCGTACGTTCCGGGGCGGGAAGGTCCCGGGCTGCATCCGGTGCAAGCATACGGGTTGTATCTATGGCCCTGCCTATAAAGTCCCGGAGCGATGCCTCATCGAGTTTGTTGGTAGAGAAGGTTCCGTATCTTCCGTCTGCAAAAATACTTATGCTGATGCTGCGGTCGAGGCAGGCGGTAACCTTGTCTATGGCACCGTCAAGGCTCGCCACGATATTCATGGTATTCTTTGAAAAACTGATTCTGGCCTTGTCGGCACCCGCTTCCAGCGCCATCCTCAAGCAGTTTTTGCTTAGCTGCTTTTCTTCCTGGTTCATCATGCTACTCTCCTCCAACTGTAAGGCTCTTTATAAGGATGCTGGGAATGCCGCAGCCCACGGGTACGCTTTGCTCTTTGCCGCAGGTCCATCCTCCGTTGTCTATCTTGAGGTCCGAAGCGACCGCAACTATATCTGCAAGTGCCTTCGGCCCGTTTCCTACTATGTTTATATCCTTGACCGGCATTGTAAGACGCCCGTTCTCGATGAGACGGCCGCTTTTGACATAAAAAGTGAAATCTCCTTCTCCAATCTTGACTTCTCCATTGCTGAACTGGTCGACGAAAATGCCCTTGCGCACTTCTGAAATCAGATCTTCACAGCTCGTGTTTCCGGGGGCGCTTTCCATATATGTGCATCGCATCCTTGGAATCGGGTTGTACCGGAAGGATTCCCTCCGTCCGTTGCCGGTGGGGGAGACTCCG
>CACXHM010000139.1 GCA_902767465.1 uncultured Bacteroidia bacterium | reverse complement strand
GGTATACGAGGAATTGATGGAGTGGGCCGACTCTGTCTGTGAAGATACGAGAGATTATATGGCCCCTTCGCTTTACCTTCTGCAAGCATATCGGAGCGAAATAGAGGCACAGACGCAGCATCGCGACGCAGTGCCGGCCCGCTTAGCCGTATATACCGCTCAGCTGGAAGGGCTGCTTTTGCAGGCTAAAACATTTTCTGCGGACGTCCTCAAAGCAAGAGCGCTGTACTCTGTCGAAACAGATCTGCAGGACTGGCGCGGCGTTCCGATTGAGGATGTTATACAAGCCCTGAGTGATTTGAAAACGATAGACAAGAGAAAAAGGAGCGACCTTGATGAGTACCAGTGAAGAAAGAATCCAGGAAGTAGGCCGCCGGGCCCAGGAGAACGCAAACCTGATCTGGAATGCCGCCAACTCCCTGTTTGGTGCGTTTAAGCCCCATGAATACGGCCTTGTCATTCTACCTATGTGCGTGATCAAGCGTTTCCACGATTGTCTGCTGCCGACGCGCACGGCGGTGCTGGAGGCAAACAAGGAGTACGGAAACCTGGGTGAACTGAAGGACGGTTTTTTAAAGGAGGCTTCCGGCTATCAGTTTTACAACACCAGTGAATATACCTTTGCCAGCTTGATCACCGATCCAGAGAACATAGAAGACAATTTCAACGATTATCTTCGTGGCTTCTCCGATAACGTCCGGCAGATACTGGAGCGCATGAACTTCCAGGCGCAGGTGGACCGTATGGTGGAGGCCGGTGTGCTGTATCAGGTCGTCGTAGATTTTGCCGCCGAAAACCTTGACATGAGCCCGAGGCGCATTTCTACCGTGGATATGGGCTATATCTTTGAAAACCTGGTCCAGCGCTTTTCTGAGTCTTATAACGAAGAAGCCGGAGCGCACTTCACCAGCCGCGACATCATCTACTTAATGTGCGACCTACTTCTGACCGATAATGATACAGTCGCGGGCGATAGCGGGATCCATTGCACGGTGTACGACATGACCATGGGCACCAGTCAGATGCTCACCTGCATGGAGGAGCGGCTGAAGCAGTTGGACAGCAGCGCGTCTGTTCAGACCTTCGGCCAGGAGATCAACCCCTTCACTATGGGCGTGGCGGTAGCCGACACACTGATTCACGGCGGTGATCCGAACAACATGAAGTTCGGCGATACGCTGTCCGATGACAAATTCGCCGGATATGAGTTCGATTTCGTGATCTCCAATCCTCCCTTCGGCATCGACTGGAAGCGGGAAGCCTCCGTGATCGAAGCTGAACATAAGAAGGGAGAGGCGGGGCGCTTCGCCCCCGGCCTTCCCAGCAAGAGCGACGGGCAGATGCTGTTTCTGATGAACGGCGTCAAAAAGCTGAAGGACACCGGCCGCATGGCCATCATCCAGAACGGGTCTTCTCTGTTCAACGGTGACGCAGAAAGCGGCCCCAGCAATATTCGCCGCTATCTGATCGAAGATACCGATTGGCTGGACGCCATAATTCAGCTGCCAAACGACTCCTTCTATAATACCGGGATCGCTACCTATGTCTGGATCATCAATAAGTCCAAACCCGCCGAGAGAAAACGGAAGGTTCAGTTGATCGACGCCAGCAAATGCCGCCTTGCCCGGAGAAAGCCCATCGGCAACAAGCGTTATGATATTGCGGAAGCTAGCCGCGCTATGATCGTGCAGGCTTACGGCGAATTCCAGACCAAGGACTATGAGGATGTCGAATCTGACGGCAAGCCAATCATCTGCAAAAGCAAGGTGGTAGAGGGGATCTCCCTCGGCTATAACAAGGTGGTCGTGGAGAGTCCGGTGCGCAACGAGGACGGTAGTCTTGCCCTCAAGCGCGGCCGGAAGGTGGCGGATCCCTCCAAACGGGACACTGAAAGCATCCCACTGACGGAGGAGATCGACGAATACATGGCCCGCGAAGTCCTGCCTTACAGCCCGGACGCCTGGGTGGACGAGAGCAAAACGAAAAAGGGTTATGAGATCCCGTTCACGCGGACTTTCTATGAATATAAGCCATCCGAGCCGGCAGAAGAAATTGCACAGCGTATTAAGGCCCGTGAAAGCACACTAATGGCAAAACTAAATGAGCTATTTGAAAGGGATGGTGACTAAAATGCCAGGGAGCGCTAAATATCCTGAAATGAAGGATAGCAGAATCCCCTGGATTGGAAGTGTTCCTTTCTCATGGAGTATTGTCAGAGCAAAAAGTATTCTGAAAAATGTTACCGAAAAAGGACATCCCGATGCTGAAGTGTTATCTTTGTACAGGGACTATGGAATTGTTCCAAAACAATCCAGGGACGACAATCATAATGTCACTTCTCTTGATACAAGCACATACAAATATGTTGAGCCAGGCAATCTTGTCCTCAACAAAATGAAAACATGGCAAGGGTCTTTGGCTGTTTCAGAGTACGCGGGCATCGTTAGTCCAGCTTATTATGTTTGTAAATTTGTAAACGATTCCGTCAACAAACGCTATATTCATTACCTTTTGAGGACTAGGCAGTATGCCCAAGAATTCGAGCGGCTCTCCACCGGAATGAGAATAGGGCAGTGGGATCTTGGTATAGATGATTTTTTGTCTATTCCAATTTTGCTCCCATCCCTATCTGAGCAACAGGCAATAGCCGAATACCTTGATACAGAATGCCATTCCATTGATATGGTGATAGAAGAGGTCAAGGCCAGTATTGAAGAGTATAAAGCCTGGAAGGCATCCATTATCTATGAGGCCGTCACAAAAGGGCTGAATCCGAATGTAGAAATGAAGGATTCTGGAGTTCCTTGGATTGGGAAAATTCCTACCCACTGGAGGATCAGCAGAATCAAGAACGAAACGGCAAATCTCGATTATATGCGGGAACCAATTAGCGCTGAAAATCGAGAAAACAAATTTGGACTATTTGATTATTATGGGGCATCTGGCGTTATTGACAAAATAGATGACTATAATGTGGATGATACTGTATTGCTTATAGGAGAAGATGGCGCAAATCTCAGAATGAGGAATCTTCCTTTGGTATATCGGGCTACAGGAAAATTTTGGGTGAACAATCATGCCCATATTCTAAAAGTCAACGAAGAAAACAATTATGGGTATATAGCGTATCTACTTGAAGCGGGGGACTATACAGTCTATATCACTGGTGCGGCACAGCCAAAGCTATCTCAGTTTAATCTAATGCGTTTTCCAATCCCTATGGCTCCGAGAAATGAGCAAGATAAGATTGAAGCATATTTGGATGCTCAAATAACAAAGATCGATTCAGCTATAGCCGAAAAGGAAGCTCTCATTGCGGACCTAGAATCATATAATAGGTCTCTGATATTTGAAGTGGTTACCGGCAAAAGGCGGGTGTGTTGATGACAAATGATGAATATTTCGTTCAATTAGAGCCGGTGCTTGCAGCACTTGCGGAGCTTAGAAGTCAGGCAATCAAACTGGCTGCCGGTATGATTGGAGAAACTCTCTTCTCTGAAGATTTGTTTTTTGGAGCTGCTGCTGATCGGTGCATTCGCCTCCTTGACGGCTTTTGCATGATGTTGAAAGAACGAAATCTCACCTGCGCAGGGGTTCTTTTGCGAATGCAAATGGACAACTGTATGAGAACCTATGCTGCTTTTATCGCCAAGGACAAAAAGGCTGTCGTGGATTGTATTTTGAATGGCGACCCGATTAAAAACCTGAAAGATAAAGACGGCAAGAAAATGACAGATGGGCATCTGAAAGATAAGGTC
>CACXHM010000138.1 GCA_902767465.1 uncultured Bacteroidia bacterium | reverse complement strand
GATGCCGAAGCCCCGGCTTTCGCAGCCACCACCTCTATGGAAAAACTGCGTGAAGATATCTTCTTGCCCTGCACGGTGGCCACACCCGCCGGAAGAGTGAAGGTCCCGGCCTTTAGCGGCATCAGTACATAAGTATAGGAGTTGGTAACGGTCTTGGAGCGCTTTCCGTTAACAATGCTGATAGATGTTGAAGTGCTCTTCTGGGGGCCCCAGACAAGCTTGAAAGCATCGGACGGGCTCCACTCGAACTCCTGCACCGCATGCTCCCCCTCAACCGAGAAACTCACGTTGAACTGCTCATCGGTGCCCACCATATTGGGAGCATCCACCTTTACTGTCTGAGCCATCAGGCCGGCGGATACTACGGCAAATGCTATTAAGAATAATACCCTTTTCATCTTACCAGTTCTTCTCTTTCTGACGCGACTGCAGTGCCGCCGCCTTTTCCTTGTTTACCTTGTCTTGAGTCTCCTTCTCCTTGGCCTGAACCGCCTGAAGCATCTGCTGTGCCTGCTGAGGAGATATTTCCTGGGACTGAGGCTGCTGATCCCTATTCTTGTCCTGATTCTGGTTCTGGTCCTTGTTCTGGTTTTGATCTTCGTCTTGTTTCTGCTCTTGATTCTGATCTTCGTTCTGATCGTTGCTGCCGCCCTGCTGGTTCTGTTGCATCATCTTGGCATAGGTATAATTCTCCTTTGCAGCCATATCTCCGGGATTACGGAGCAGGGCCTCCCGAAAAGCTTTCACCGCAGCGCCATAGTCCTTTTTCTGAAGGGCGACGTCTCCACTGTTGAAATACCACTCTGCTCCATGCACTCCTGCGGGTGCGACATCCCCTACGGCCTCAAGGGCTTTACCGGCCCCTTCATAATCCTCCTGACGGTAAAGGCAGGAGGCAAGATTATACTGTCCGGCAACGGACAGGCTGTCTTTAAGGACCGCCTTCCTGTAATCGATTTCCGCAGACCTCCAGTCTTCTTTTGCAAACTTACGGTTACCGGCACGCACCTCCTTCCTGTCCACCTGGGCAGACAGGGGGATGCATGCGAAAACCACCAGTATCAATAAAAACCTTTTCATCAGAACATCCTCCTTTTCCAGCGTCGCTGCCCGATCAGCATCTCTATCACCAGCAGTACAAGGGCCACGGCGAAGAAATACATGTACTGTTCGTCATATTCCTCGAAAACGACGGAATTGAAACGTTCCGCCTCCAGGTTCTTCAGATCATTTATAATAGGATTAAGTCCGAATTCCTCGTTTCCTGCATGCACGTAGGCACCGCCGCCGGCTTCAGCGACTTTTTGAAGGGTCCCTTCATCGAGCCTGGTGACGACAATGTTGCCATCCTTGTCTTTCATAAGGTCTCCGTCGATAGGGATGGGCTCTCCCCGAAGCGACCCCACACCTATGGTGTATATACGTATTCCCATTTCCGCAGCCTGCCTGGCTGCATCTACGGGATCGTCCTCATGGTTCTCCCCGTCGGTGATGACAATTATGGCCCTGCTCTTCTCACTTTGGGCACTGAAGCTGCGTGCCGCCGTGAGGATGGCATCCCCTATCGCGGTTCCCTGCACCGGGACCGATTCGGTGGAGATGCTGCTCAAGAACATTTTCGCTGATACGTAATCACTCGTGATAGGCAACTGCACAAATGAACTCCCGGCGAAAATTATCAGGCCGATACGGTCGTCCTGAAGTTTGTCGGTAATACGCGAAATGGCAAGTTTGGCACGTTCCAGACGGTTGGGCGAGTAGTCCTTTGCCAACATAGAGTTTGACACGTCCAGACAAATCATGATCTCGGCACCACGGGTCTCATGCTCCTGAAGTTTCGCCCCTATCTGCGGACGGGCAAGCCCAATCACGAAAAATGCAAACGCAAGGTCGAACAGCACGAGCCGAACCCATCCCTTGGCACGCGACCACGAGGGCATCAGTTGTTTCACGAGCGCTTCATCGCCGAACCGCATGATGCGCCTGCGGCGCAGATGCAGCATGAGGGCATAGAGCACCGGAAGAAGAGGCACCAGAAAAAGCAGGTTCAGATATTGGTGATTTGCAAATATCAGCATTACGGCAACCTCCGGATAAACAGTTTCAAAGCAAGTTCAAGCAGCAGGCACACAAGCGCCCATACAGCGAACCTTCCGAATAATTCTTTATAAACAGGGAAACTGTCCACGGTTGTGCGGACTTTCTCCATCTGGTTTATTTCTGAGTAGATTTCAGACAGTTTGGTATTGTCCGTTGCACGGAAATACCGTCCGCCTGTGGTCTCGGCTATGGATTTCAGCAGATCTTCATCGATCTCCACAGGCATGTTCTGGAGCTGCACTCCCCATGCGGTCATCACAGGATACGGTGCCATGCCCATTGTTCCGAGGCCGATCGTGTAAACCCTGACACCATAGGTTTTTGCAATTTCAGCAGCAGTGAGCGGAGCTATTTCTCCCCGGTTGTTCACACCGTCGGTCAACAGGATTACCACCCTGCTCTTGGCATCGGAATCCTTCATCCTTGCAACCGCGGTGGCAAGGCCGTTTCCTATTGCTGTACCATCTTCTATCAGGTCGGTCTGAACATCCTTCATCAGGTTGATGAGCGTAGCCCTGTCGGTTGTGAGAGGACACTGGGTATAACTTTCACCCGCAAATACCACAATACCCATACGGTCCGACGGCCTCTGGGCGATGAACTCGATGGCGATGTCCTTGGCGGCGCTGATACGGTCGGGTTCAAAGTCCCGGGCAAGCATACTTGTGGAGACGTCGGTGGCAAAGACTATGTCGATGCCTTCCGTATCGGTCTTCTCCCTTTCGGTAGAAGATCTAGGTCGTGCAAGAGCAATGATTATCAAGCAGATGGCAGCAATACGGAGAGCAAAGGCAAGGTGTCTTGTCCATGCAAGGGGCGACACACCGCCGGAAAGCCATGGAAGGGAAGAACTTACTCGAAGATGGGGCCGGCGTCCCGCAAGTTCCATCCAGAGATAGTGCAGGATCAGCAGCGCCGGCAAAGCCAGCAGCCATAGAAGACCGGGATTCTCAAAGAACATCTTCTTTCCGCTCCTCCTCAAGCGTGCTGCGATAGGTATCCGTCACAAAACGCACAGCCACAGGCACCACTTTGGCGTTGTATTCATCAGATGCCGCATGTTTGGCGAACTTCACGAAATCGGCCGTCTCGAAAAGTTCCCTGGTTTGTGAAAACAGTTCAGGGGTGATATCTTTTTCCGCCTTCAGGGCATCGAAGACCTCTGCGGTTGTCATTTCCGGCGCATCCACTCCGAATCTGGCCTCCATATACGTCTTGAGAGTGTCCGTAACCCCGGAATAGAAAGCTTTCTGCTTGTCCGGCGCCCAGTATTTGTCGCCGCGGTATTTTTCAAGCTTACGTAGTGCTACGATGTGTGCGGGATCTTTGGCTTTTTCTTCTTCCTCCTTCATGCGACGGCGTCTTGCCAGCCAGATCAACATGGCGACGGCAGCCCCGAGAATCACAGCCGCGCCGATCCATGGAAGAATTTCTCCCAGGGTGACCGGATAGCGTATCTGGGGTTTTATATCATGGATTACGAAACTCGCGGTGTCGATGGGTATAGGCTTGACTTCCAATTCGGGTGAAGAGAAAATGAGAGTATCAATTTTTTCGCCCACGGCACGCACCACCGCAAGAGGAGGGAGTTTGTAGATGCCTTCTTCGAACGGAGACAGGAGAATGCTGCCCTTGAGGGTGAAAGTCATTTTGCGAAGGGAAACATTGCTCGTATCCAACTGCCAGCCCCTTACAACCGTCAGGGTATCGCCGCTCTTGAATTCCGGGAAAAGGAACCCGGTCATTGCGTGCACAGTGTCGAGCCTGATCCCGTATTCGAGCCGGTCTCCAACCAGCACGGAATCCCTTTTCTGCAAGTTGTTCAAGAAAGCATCGCCCATGGGGACAATGTCCGCAAACAGATAGAGTATGAAGCCCAGAACAATTTTCATCTTCCAGCAAATAAAGCCATAAGTCCCTTGACGTAATCGGAATCTGTAGATATGTCGACGCTGTCCACGTGATATCGGTTAAAAAGCTGCTTTTCACCGTCTTCAAGTCTGCAGAACCACTCGGAATACTTTCTTCGGGTCCTGGCACTGTCGGTATTTACCCATGCGCAGCGGCCGGACTCGCTGTCTTTGATATTGACGAGGCCCACCGCGGGCAGAGCCCTTTCCCTCGGATCATAAACCTTAATCACCGAGAGATCGTGCCTGCCGGCAGCAACCTTGAGCGCGTGCTCATAGCGCGGATGTCCCGCCGCATCGGCATCGATCATATCGCTGAGCAGGAATGCCGTGCATTTCTTCTTGATCGCTGCGGCAAGGAACTCAAGCGCCGCGGCAATGTCGGTACCGTCGGAAGAAGGCTGCAGTTCCAGCATCTCCCTGATTATATGCAGAAGATGGCTGCGTCCTTTTCCCGGAGGAATGAACTTTTCGACCCTGTCGCTGAAGAACAGCACCCCCACCTTGTCGTTATTGAGGGTGGCGCTGAACGACAGCACGGCAGCAATTTCCGCCAGAAGTTCCCTTTTGGTGCTGACACTGGTTCCGAACAGACCGGACCGGCTCACGTCCACCAGCAGCACCACCGTCATCTCCCTCTCTTCTTCGAACACCTTCACGTACGGGCTCCTCATTCGGGCGGTAACATTCCAGTCCATATTCCGCACATCGTCACCGTACTGATATTCACGCACTTCGCTGAAAGCCATCCCCCGCCCCTTGAATGCGGAATGATACTCTCCCGCAAAAATCTGGTGGGAAAGCGCCTTGGTACGGATTTCTATCTTCCGTACCTTCTTCAGCAATTCTGTTGCGTCAGCGCTCATTCTACGGAACCACTACTGCATTGATTACCTGAGAGATAATTTCTTCGGAGGTAACATTTTCCGCCTCAGCTTCGTAAGTGAGGCCGATACGGTGGCGAAGAACTTCGGGGCATACGGCGCGGACATCTTCCGGGATCACATAGCCCCTGCGTTTGATAAAAGCGTATGCCTTTGCCGCTGCGCTCAGCGAAATGCTGGCACGAGGAGAACCCCCGTAAGAAATAAGATCTTTGAGGTTTTTAAGTCCATACTCCTCCGGAGTGCGGGTCGCATACACGATATCAACTATGTAGCGTTCTATCTTTTCGTCCATATATACTTCCCGCACGACGTTACGGGCACGGATGATATCTTCGGGGCTCACTACAGGATTCGGCGTGGGAAAAACGCCTGTATTGTTCATGCGGATGATGAGTTTTTCCTCTTCTTTTTTTGGATAATCCACCACCACCTTCAGCATGAAACGGTCGACCTGCGCTTCGGGCAGAGGATAGGTCCCCTCCTGCTCGATGGGGTTCTGGGTTGCCATCACAAGAAAAGGCTCCGGCAAGGCGAAAGTGCTGTCGCCGATGGTGACCTGCCTCTCCTGCATGGCCTCGAGCAGCGCACTCTGCACCTTTGCAGGAGCACGGTTGATTTCATCAGCCAGCACGAAATTGGCAAACACAGGGCCCTTGCGCACCTCAAAAGTCTCTTTTTTCTGCGAATAGATGAGGGTTCCAACCACATCGGCAGGCAACAGGTCCGGGGTGAACTGGATACGGTTGAACTTAGCATTCACGGCTTTGCTGAGAGTGCTGATTGCGAGGGTCTTGGCAAGCCCCGGCACACCTTCGAGCAAGATATGGCCGTTTGCGAGAAGGGCAATCATCAAGTTCTCTACAAGATGTTTCTGTCCCACGATGACCTTGCCCATTTCGAGTGAAAGGATATCCACGAATCCGCTTTCCTGCTGGATGCGTTCGTTGAGTTCCTTTATATTTACACTTTCCATATATTTTAATAATTTTGCAGTCTATGCATTACTGTATTAAATTATCTTACTGCGGTGCAGCCTTCCGCGGCTGGCAGCGCCAGCCATCCGCCCCCTCTGTGCAGCAAACGCTCGAAGAAGCCCTTGGCAGGCTGTTGGGCGCTGATACTCCGGTGATTGGAGCCGGACGCACCGACACAGCAGTAAACGCAATTGGTTACGTTGCGTGTTTCGACGGGCCCGAAGGCCTTGCGGCAGAAGACTTCCGCTACAAATTAAATGCCATCCTTCCAAGGGATGTGGCGGTTGATTCAGTGGCCCCGGCGGATCCCGGATTTCATGCGCGTTTTGATGCAGTACGCCGGGAATATACATACTTTATCCACCGGCGCAAAGATCCGTTCATGAATTCTTTTTCGTGGCAGTGCGGCTACCCGGGGCTGGATTTCGATGCAATGAACAGGGCAGCCACGATGCTTGTGGGCACACACGATTTTTCTTGTTTTGAGAAAGTGGGAGCCGACAACAAGACTTCTGTTTGCACCGTTTACGAGGCGTTTTGGAAGCCCTATATGCCTACGCATCTGCAGGTGATGGGGGATGCGGCCGGAACTTTCCTGCCTTCCGCGGCGGGCAAAGGGCAGGTCCGTGTCCCACAAGGGGAGCCCGGTACCTGCATTGCCCGTCCGTATGACGCCTGCGAAGGGAAAGTTCCGGCCGCTCCTGCATGCGCCGATCAAGCCGTACAGGAGCCGCAGTACTGGTATTTTCGTATATCCGCCGACCGGTTCCTTCGGAACATGGTGCGCGCCATCGTGGGCACGCTCGTGGAAGTGGGCCGAGGGAAACGTTCCATAAAAGATTTCGCAGGTCTGGTGCTCCCGGTATCCCCTTCGGATGGAAACCAAGGGCAAAAAAACAGGGAGAACCCGCCCCGTCGGTCTTTGGCCGGAGAATCCGTCCCAGGACACGCCCTCTTCCTTTCAAGCGTTGAATATTGATAAACTCTCCTGAGAGAAAATGCGGGCAGCATCAAAAAAGCCGATTTTTTTGATTATATTTGCATGATATTGAAATTTATAGGAATTATGCTGTTTTCTTTACTACAGGCCGACACGCTCGCAGAAGCAGTCCAGGCCGCACCGGTTCCGCAAGAGATGTCCTACTCCCTCATCGACATGGCCGTAAAGGGCGGATGGCTGATGATAGTGCTTCTCCTGCTCTCGGTTATCGCTATCTACATCTTCGGCAAAAAACTTGTCGAGATCAACCGCGCGTCAAAGGTTGACAAAAACTTCATGGACGACATCCGCGACTATATCCACGACGGCAAAACAAAGTCTGCCATCACACTCTGCGGCAAATATGACAACCCTACCGCAAGGTTGGTAGAAAAAGGTCTTGAGCGCTTCGGAAGGCCTCTGAGTGATATCCAGACCGCTGTAGAGAACACCGGCAACCTTGAGGTGGCACGCCTCGAAAAAGGACTTCCTTTCCTCGCAGCCATCTCCGGAGGCGCCCCTATGATAGGATTTCTCGGAACTGTAATGGGAATGGTCCGGGCCTTCTTCAACATGGCCAATGCAGGCAACAATATCGACATCACCCTCCTTTCCGGAGGCATCTACGAAGCAATGATCACCACCGTCGGGGGTCTTATAGTGGGTATTCTCGCTTACTTCGGTTACAACTACCTCACTTCAAGGATTTCAGACGTGGTATTTACCATGGAGAACACAACCATCGCCTTCATGGACGTGCTCAACGAACCGGAAGGCAGCAAAGCGGAATAAGATGGCTATCAAGAGAACGACAAAGGTGGATGCCACTTTCTCGATGTCGAGCATGACCGACATCGTGTTCCTGCTGCTCATCTTCTTTCTGGTAACATCCACCCTGATCAACCCCAACGCACTCAAGCTCCTGCTCCCCAAGAGCACCGGACAGGTCAGCGCCAAACCCACAGTAAGCGTGAGCATAAAAGACTGGGGTGACGGGACATACACCTATCACATCAACGGCAACGAACTTGCCGAGAACGGCATATCCCAGGTTGAGGACGACCTGGTGGGCCTCCTTCAAAATGAAGAAGACCCCACTTTCAGCATATATTCCGATGAATCCGTTCCCATCGGGGAGATCGTGCAGGTGATGAACATCGCAAAGCGCAACCACTACAAAGTAATACTCGCAACACAGCCTGAATGATGAAAGAATATCTCCGGGAAAGACAACGACTGCAGGACAGGGCGAAAGTGACAGGCATCACCTTGACGGTGTTGCTGCATGCAGCCGCCCTATGTCTGGTGTCGTTCTCGGGCCTGAAATACATCTGGCCTCCGCCGGAGGAGACTTCTTTCATGCTGGACTTTACCGAAGAGGAATTCATCGAGACCAAGCCCGTTTACGGAAGGCAGCCTGTTGGAGAAGAGGTTGACCTTGAGAAAGACGTGGAATTCGTCCAAAAGAGCGAATCCCCTGTTGAAAGGATTGCCGAAAACCTTACACCAGCCACCAGTCCCGATGATTTTGGTGACGTTGAGACCCCGGAACCCCCTCGCGAAGAGGAACCGAAACTGGATCCCAGGGCCACCTTCCCGGGAATGGCGAAGAAAGACACAAGCCTCACCGCTCCGCATTCAGCACGGGAAGCTTCTACCCAATTCCGCGCCGGACAGGCCACCGGCAATACAGAGACCGCAAGGACAGAGGGCGTCGCAAATGCCCATCTGGAAGGCCGCAAGGTTAACAAATCAACCCTTATAAAACCGACCTACGACATTCAGGAAAGCGGAAAGGTCGTCGTAAAAATATGGGTTGACAACTACGGGAACGTAAAACGCGCCGAGGCGGGAGCCGACGGCACCACGGTCTCAAACTCCAAACTGTGGGCCGCAGCAAGGTCTGCTGCCATGAAGGCTCACTTCGATCAGAAAATCGATGCTCCTGCAATGCAGGAAGGTACTATTACATATATATTTACATTACGCTAACATTTCAACATGGACTGGCTGCGACGTGAGTCGCGGTCTTCTTGAAAACT
>CACXHM010000137.1 GCA_902767465.1 uncultured Bacteroidia bacterium | reverse complement strand
TCGTTCTGCCAACCGTTTCGCTGCCAGGGTTCGGCCGCTGCGACCCCTGCCTCGAAATCCTCAAACCCTTCGGGCACTTCGGGCCCGATACTGATCAGACGCTCCAGATAAGGGCATTTGGGCTCTGCCGTAGCGACCTTGTCCAGTATATCGGCATCGCCACAGCATATAATAGCTTTGATTTCAGCTGATTTGCAGCGGTAGATTATATCGCCCGAGGTAAGAAGAAAAGTCGCAGGAACTGCAATTGCACCTATCTTTTCCAAGGCCAGCATGATTGTCCAGAACGGCAGACGGCGTTTAAGTATAAGCATTACGAAATCTCCCCTCCCTATTCCAAGCGAGGAAAGGTATCCGGCAACCTTATCACTTTCACGTTTAAGATCGGCGAAACTGAGTTTGCGTTCAGGTTCGGTTGCACTTGTCCATATAAGGGCGGTCCTGTCCGGGGCTTCTTCAGCCCAGACATCAACGACATCATATGCGAAATTGAAATGTTCGGGAACCTTGAATTTGAGGTTCTGTCCTTCTCCGTAAAGAAATCTTTCTAACATAAGGTTTAAGTTTAGCCGGTACAAATATATAAAAAAATCAAGACCTGCAGCTAACAGGCCTTGATTTTTTTATGGGACAAGGGATTAGTATCCAAAAATCTCTTCAAGACTGACGCTGCGCACAGGTCCCAGTTCCTGAAGGAAGGCCTTGTCAAGATCCACGGGATCACCGAGGATTGCATAGACATAATTACGTCCGGCAACCCATTTCTGCTGTGCGGATTTCACATCCTCCAACGTCATATTACCGATGGCCTCGAACACGGCTTTATCCGTCGGGGCGTCAAGGCCCAGCCTGCGGCACTGGCGATAGAGGTTCAGAACACTCATACCTGTATAGCGCTGGGTTCGCATTTTGGAAATAAGTCCGTCCTTTGCAATGGTAAAAGCGCTCTCGCTCTCGGGCATGTTCTCAATTATATCCTTGAAGCCTTCGGAAGAAGCACGAAGCTTGTCGTTCTGGCTCGCGATGTAGGCATAAAACATATAGCCGTTCACCGGATCCGAAGGTTCTGACAGGTCGGCGTAGGCACTGTAGGCAAGGCCGCGGGCTTCGCGCATCTCCTGGAAAACGATACCGTTCATACCCCCGCCGAAATATTCGTTATACATGTCGATAGCGGCCGTGAAATCAGGATCGAAGTTACCGCCAAGATCGGTATATTGGATATAACGGAACTGCTTGGAATCATAAGGAGCAACGATCACTTCGGTCTTGTCACTGGACAGGCGTTTCGTAAATTGTTCTTCCAGCACTTCGGGACTCTCCCCTACGGTATGCACTTCAGCAAGCATCTTTTTTACTGCACCCTCGGTTTCCGGACCGTAGTAGAGTATCTCATGTCCTTTTCCTGCAAGTTCGCGTATGGCGGAAAGCAGTTCTTCGGATGTGAGCGAAAGAAGAGACTCATTGCTCATGGTGGTCTTCTTCACAAAGTCTGAACCATAGAAAAGATAGCGCTGCAGGGCATTGAAGCAAGAACCCTGGTTCGTCTTGGCATCCACGCGTCCTTTGAGAGCATCCGCCTTACAGTTGGCAAGAATACTCTCGTCTGCAACAGCATTGTTGATCAGACTTTCCACAGTCCTTATCGCCTCGGGAATATTTTCACTTAATCCGTTGATGTGAATCCTGCTGTTGTGCGCACCGGCGCTCATCCCGAAGTTGCATGCAAGGTCGTACATCTTACGGGATATCTCTTCGCTGCTAAGTTCAGGCGTTCCGAGGTAAGCAAGATAATTGAACGCGTAGTTCAGTGCAGGAACATCTTCGGTACCACGATTGAAGATGATATCAACCGTTGCAACATCGTTAAGTTCATTCTTTTTATAAAGGACATCAACTCCGTCACAAAGAGCGAACCGGCTCATATCCTTATCGAAATCGACGAAAACCGGTTCGATCGGCTTCACCTCACTCTCAGCTATCTCCTCAAGGAAGGCGCTGCGTTTGTCACGATTGGTAGCGATGGGAGTAATTGCGGGAGCCTCTATCTTCTTCTGGCTTTCGTCGATACCCTGACGCTTGTAAGTAATGGCGTAGTTATTGTCGCGCAGGTATTCGTTGGCAAAATCAACAACGTCCTGCTTGGTAATCTTGCTGTAACGCTCTATATCAAGGGCGGCATCCTTCCAGTCAATACCTGCTATGAATGCATCAACAAAGGCATTTGCACGGGCGCGGTTGCTTTCGAGCTGGCGCATCTTCTGCAGACGTATATTATTAATGGTAGAAGCGATGAGGGCTTCATCGAACTGCCCGGTGCGGAGTTTGGCTATCTCTTCGAGGGCAAGATCCCTGAGTTCTTCCAGCGTCTGTCCCTGTTTGGGCATGCCCATCGCGATGAACATGCTGTAATCGGGCTGGGCTTCGCTTCCGGCACCGAGGAACATGGCCTTCTGCTGCTGGTTGACATCAAGGTCCATCAAACCTGCCTGGCCGTTGCTGAGGATGCTGGCAGCAATTTCGGAAACTGCAGTAGTCTGAAGGTCGGGAGAACCGGGAAGGCGCCATCCCATTGCAAACATTTCAGCCTCAAGTCCTACCACTTCCTTGACCACGGGCTCGGTAATGGGCTGTTCGGGCTCATATTCAAGTTTTGGAATATCCGGATTCGGTTCCCAATCACCGAAGTACTTCTCGATTATTTTGACGACCTGACCGGGATTGAAGTCTCCGGACATGCAGATTGCGATATTGTTAGGACGGTAGAAAGTGTTGAAGGTCTTTTTGATGTTGACGATGGAAGGATTCTTCAACTGCTCCTGCGTTCCGAGCACAGTCTGTGTTCCATAAGGGTGGTGAGGGAAGAGACTAGCGTAGATGGACTCGAAGAGTTTGCGATTGTCGGAAGTCAGATTCATATTGTATTCCTCATAAACAGCTTCGAGTTCGGTATGGAAACCACGGATGACGTTATGACGGAAACGGTCAGCCTGGATTTTAGCCCAGTTTTCAACCTGATTTGACGGGATGTCTTCTGTATAAACCGTTTCATCGTAAGATGTCCAGGCATTCGTGCCGCGCGATCCTATCATGCTCATCATCTTGTCGTACTCGTTGGGAATGGCAATCTGCGACGCCAGATAACTGACCGAGTCTATTTTATGATAATGGGCCTTTCGGGCTTCGGGATCGGTAATGGTGCGGTATTCCTCATAAAGGCGCTCGATTTCGTCGAGGTAGGGTTTCTCAGCAGCATAGTCCTGAGTGCCGAATTGCTCGGACCCTTTGAACATGAGGTGTTCGAAGTAATGAGCAAGGCCGGTTGTCTCCTTTGGATCGTTCTTTCCGCCTACGCGCACTGCAACGAAAGTCTGGATGCGAGGTTCCTCCTTGTTGACGGTCATATAAATCTTGAGACCATTGTCAAGGGTGTAGATCTTTGATTTCATTGGATCTCCCGGCACCTTTTCGAACCTGCTGCAGCATACCGCAGAAAGTATGGAAAGCAATGCGAGGAGGAAAAACAAAACTTTTTTCATAACTAATTGAATATTTTTCACAAAAATAGTTTCTTTTAAGAAAAAATATATAAATTTGCAATGAAGTTTTTCATAGTTTAAGTTTAGGTTAAGTAGCGGGGTGCACGCAGTGATGCGGGGCCCCGTGAATTTTTTCTGTTTGCGTGTGTAAAACTTAAAAAACGTTTGGCTTATAAAAACTTTTTTAAGTATCAGGGGGTATATTTCCGTTTACTTCATGCAGATTTGCAAAAAAAAGAGTCTGTATGAAAAAACTTCAAGCATTTATCATTGGCGCCATCGCGCCGCTGCTCTCCCCTGTTTCCTGTTTCGTTCCGGCACCTGCGGAAGAAGAACCGGCAAGAATCCGGCTGAGCCTCAGCAGTCCGTCCACGAGGTCGACGGACGATCCATTCGACACCCCAGCGTATGAACTGGACATCAAGAGCACCGAAGGTGGGAAAATATATGACGGCCTCTGGGCCGACAGTCCGGCGGAATTTGAACTGAAACCCGGGAAGTATGTCATCGGTGCTAAAAGCCGCGACTTCCCGAAACCCGATTTCAATACTCCACAATTCGGCGATGTCAGAACCGTCTCGCTCGCGGAAGGGCAGGTCGTTGACGTGCATCTTAGCGCAACGCAGTTGAATTCCGGAATCAGAATGGAAATCAGCGAGGAATTCATTGCGAACTACAGGGAAAACTGCTTGTTTCTCAAAAGCAGGGAAGGCAGCCTCGCTTGGGGTTATGACGAAAATAGAACAGCCTTTTTCGCACCGGGAAAGATTGCACTTGTGCTGGACTTCAAAGGAAAAGGAACGACCATTTATTCCGCTGAACTTGGGCCCGGCG
>CACXHM010000136.1 GCA_902767465.1 uncultured Bacteroidia bacterium | reverse complement strand
ATGTGGTCGGCCAGCAAGACCTTCACCGCCCTTGCCGCCGGCTTCGCCTGTCAGGACGGGCTGCTTTCGACGGACGACAAGGTCGTCTCCTTCTTCGGCCCCGAGGATTTGCCGGAAGAGATCTCCCCCTGGCTGGCCGAGATGACGGTGCACAACCTGCTCACCATGTCGTCCGGATTCGCCTACGCTGTCCGCGACCGCACCCGCAAGCGCGAGCCCGACATGAACTGGGCCCGCGAGACGCTTTGCAGCGATTTCGTCTTCGAACCGGGAACCCAGTTCCACTACAACAGTATGGACTCCTATCTGGTCGCGGTCATCGTGAGCAAGGTCGTGGGCGAACCCATGTCGGAGTACCTGAACCGCAAGCTTTTCAAGCCCCTCGGCATCAAGAAGTGGATCTGGGAAAAGTCTCCCCAGGGCTACGACTGCGGCGGCTGGGGCCTGTTTATAAATCTGGAAAGCTTTGCCAAGGCCGGACAGTTCATGCTCCAGCGCGGCGAGTGGAACGGTAAGCGTCTCCTGAATAAAGAATGGTTCGACGTGGCCATGTCGCCCCAGATCATGCAGTATGCCGGGCGCGGTGTGTCCGACGAATGGCTAGCCGCCCACGCGAACGACGAATGGAATCAGGGCTACGGCTACCAGATATGGTGCTGCACCCACGGTGCCTACCGCTTCTCCGGCGCCTGGGCCCAGCTCTGCTTCATCATCCCCGACAAGAACGCCGTGGTGGCCTGCCTCTCGCATTCTCCCAACGAGTCCCGAATGATCAATTCCATCTGGACTAACGTCTACGAAAACCTTTGATAACTCCATCGGAATCCAGATGGAGTTATAGGGCTATTGTCTATAAAAATTGGGATACTTTTTGGGATATTTTTTATGGAAAATGCCCCACAGGGTATCCTATAAGGCATTTCAGCGGAGGAAGAGGGATTCGAACCCCCGGTACGTTGCCGTACAACAGTTTTCAAGACTGCCGCCATCGACCACTCGGCCATTCCTCCTTCGGGGTGCAAAGATACTAATCTTTAATTATGTGACAAAATTTTTGTTTAAATCGGGTAGATCCCGGCTTCGGTAAAGGTAATCAAGTCTTGTGGGGCAATGCGGAACTGCAATCCACGGACTCCGGCCGAGATGAAAATGTACTCATACAAAAGGGCGGATTCATGTATGAAGGTAGGATATTTCTTCTTCATGCCGACAGGGGAGCAGCCGCCACGGATATAGCCGGTCAGCGGGAGCAGTTCCTTTACGTGAATCATCTCGCAGTTCTTGTTGCCGGAGATGCGCGCCGCCACTTTCAAATCTACTTCAAGGGCTCCCGGAATGACGCAGACGAACAGCCCTGTCTTGTCTCCACGAAGCACAAGGGTCTTGAATACCAAATCTATATCTTCTCCAAGTTGTTCGGCTACATGGTCCGCCGCGAGGTTGCTTTCGTCAACTTCGTAGGGAATCAATTCGTATTTAATGCCAGCGGCATCAAGGAGCCTTGCGGCGTTGGTCTTCTGGACAGTGCTCATCCTATTATCCATTTACCTGCTTTTGGGATCTTCTGCAGGATAACGCAAATCAGGGCCGTAACCACAAATGTGACCGATGCTGCACATATAACCTCAACCGGTGTGGTCCAGAAACCGAGAAGGCCATCTTCGCCCCTTTTCAGCAAGGATTCAATCCATGCTGCAACTGCGCTCAGCACAAACATATGGCTGAGGTACATTCCATAGCTGGCCTTTGAAACTGGTAGGATAATCCTTTCGTAGAGTTTTCCTCCAGATTTGATTTTTCGAAAAACAAGGAGCCATGCAATGGTCATAAGTACGATGCCGATGGTATCGTTGAACCAGGTACTCTCCCATATTGCGGCGAATCCGACAGGGCCCGAAACGGGGAATACTCCCGAAGCATCTGCCTGCACTCTGTTGTAGAAACCCGTAGCTCCTATTCCAAAGCCGGCAGCAAAAAGCGGAATCGCAATCAAAAGCGTCTTCTTCCAGCTCATTTCCGCTACGAATCTGCGGAAATACAGACCAAGCAGGAGGTATCCGATAAAGCCGCTTATATAATAGAAAGTGCCATAGGCATTCCAACTTGCTTCGCCCCAGAGTGGATACTTGCTTATATTGGGAATACCGGACGGTCCGTAAATGACGGAGGGATTTCCTCCTGTCCATAGGCGGATAAACGGAATAATGGAAGTAAACAGCCAGATGCAGAGATAAATCTGAAGTTCCCTCTTTCCGACCTTTTCAGCCCAGGGGGAGAGCAGTGGCATGATAAGATATACGCCAAGCAGCATGTAAACGAACCACAGGTGTCCGGCGGAATAATTAAAGTTGAGCATCAGGTCTTTCAGATTCTGCACAGGCTCTCCCCATGCAAGTGCATAAGCAAGAGACCATATTGCAAATGGAATCAGGACTCTGATTGCCCTTCGGCGGAAAAATTCTCCTGTAGAATAGTGTATAGGGAACTGCAGGTAGCTGGATGCAACCACGAACAGCGGAACGCATGCCCTCGTGAAAGTATTGAGCAGAGTGACCCATATTGCGTCTGCCTTGGTCATGATCAGGGTTCCGCCATTTCCGAAGTAGAAAGTCTCGCAGCAATGTGTCATCATTACAAAAAGGCAGGCAATAAGCCTCAGCCAGTCAATCCAAATCTCTCTTTTCATTGTTTTCTGATAAGTCCAAGCCCGGGGCGGTTCGGGAGAATAAGTTTCCCGCCCTGTACAGTCACCCCTTCGAAACGGTCATTGCTGATCAGCAGGTTTCCATCCAGATCCGCAAAATCGGCGAGAGGGGAGAGATGGGCTGCTGCGCTGACTGCGCAGGATGTCTCGGTCATGCAACCCAGCATCACCCTCATGCCTTCTGCCCTGGCCCATGATGCCATGCGGTACGCCTCCCGTATACCGGTACACTTCATAAGTTTTATATTGATTCCGTGGTATGCCCCTTTAATCGAAGGCAAGTCGGTAAGACGCTGGATGGCTTCATCTGCATAGATGGGAAGGGGAGAGCGCTCTGTAATCCAGGCATTATCGTCCGGCCGGTCCTTCGGCATCGGCTGCTCAACCATCACCACGCCATTTTCTTTCAGCCAGAAGATTTCTTCGAGCGCCTTTTCACGGTCTTTCCAGCCCTGATTGGCATCTACCGCGAGCGGGAGGTCTGTCACCTGGCGAATAGTCTCTATCATCTCCTTGTCGTTGTGGAGTCCGACCTTGACTTTGAGAATATTGAAAAGTCCGGCAGATTCTTCGGTTTTCCGGCGGACGATGTCCGGAGTGTCGATGCCTATCGTGAAGGTTGTGGATGGCGCTTTTGCCGGGTCAAGACCAAATAACCTGTACATTGGTTGTCCAAGAAGTTTCCCCACAAGGTCGTGCAGTGCGATATCTATTGCAGCTTTGGCGGCGGAGTCGCCTTCTGAAAGTGAATCAACATAAGCAAGAATGTCTTCCAGTTGGAACGGATCAGGAAACTGTTCCAGATTCACCTTCTGCAAGAATGAGCAGACGCTCTCTGTGCTCTGTCCGAGGTACGGGGGCATAGACGCCTCTCCGTAGCCGGTAAAACCGTCGTATTCTATCTCAAGCTGAACATCGGGAGTGGTGGTGCGTGAGTAGCTGGCTACGGTGAAAGTATGCCTGAGCTGAAGTTCGTAGGGAAAGAATCGAAGGTGCATCCTGGCCTTTCCGCCTACGGAATAAGGCTTTGGCCGGTTCTCATTGCAACACGACGTTAATGCATTTCCGGTGATTGCGAGACCGGATGCACCGAGAACGGATGCTTTGAGAAAGCTGCGGCGTTTCATAGCGCGTAAAGATAATCCTTTTCTGCCAAGAATAGAAAACCAATATTTGAAAAATGTCCATTAATGATGTATCTTTGATACTCCTTTTACAAAAATAATATGTATGGAAGTCATCCGGAGTTTTACTATCGACCATACCCGCTTGAAGCCTGGGATTTATATTTCACGCGTTGACAAAGGTTTCATCACTTTTGACCTTCGCATCACCGAGCCGAACAAGGAGCCTGCCGTGGCTCCGGCTGCAATTCATAGTCTGGAGCATCTGATGGCGACCTGGTTTCGCAACAGCAAGGTGAAGGATGATGTCGTCTATGTTGGACCCATGGGCTGCCTCACGGGAATGTATATTGTTATGACAGGATCATATACTGCCCAAGATATGCGATGCCTTACCATCGAATGCCTCCGGTGGATTCTTGCTCAAGATGAGGTCCCAGCCACACGTCCTGAGGCATGCGGCAACTACCTGATGCATGATCTCCCAATGTGCAAGTGGGAATGCGCGCGCTATCTCGACCGTTTGCAGCATGATTTTCACAGTGAGTACACCAAACTATCCATAACCCTTGACGACGGTAAGGTGTTTGCCGACGCGTAATAATATTCCGTCATTGTAATAATAACCGGGAGTGCAAGCGTATTGCACTCCCGGTTATTTAGTCATGGTTTACGTTATTCCGTAACGGGACGGACTGAGTACCCATAGCAAAGGCTGTTGTAGCTCCTTTCGACACCGCCGGAT
>CACXHM010000135.1 GCA_902767465.1 uncultured Bacteroidia bacterium | reverse complement strand
TTTTCGCGTAATGGGTGAAGCCGGGCTTGAGCACTTCTGTACCAATCAGCGTACCGTTTACAAAAATCTCGTTTACACCGAGGCTCGTGGTCATCCATTTGGCGGAGACCACTTTCTTTGCGTTCACGGGATTGGCGACGAACCAACTTGCGCCGTCGGCAACCCTTGCGCCACCCTTCCCCTTGAGATCCACCTTGCCCTCGCGTACGGGGGCGTTTGCAGCGGATATCCATTCGGATGCCGCCCAGGCGGAGTCGTCCAGGGCTACGGTGCGGCAGTCCGCGCTCTCGCCACCGGTGGGTTTACCGGCGGCGAGAGCGAAAACTGCGCAAGCGCAGAGCAGCAAAAACCTGCTTGTCATTTAGTACGTTTAGTCTTTAACGCAACGTACGGACATACCAAGGTTCGCCGTCACGTTCTGGAAAGGCGTCGTATTGGGTGTGCCGCTGGCAATGATATCCAGGTTATGCGCTTTGCCTGCAGCAACACACTTGTTGGTGTAATACTTTCCGCCGACCCAGTTGCTGGTCTCCCCGCTTGTTTTATTCTTCCAGTTGAATCCAATCTGGCCATCAGCTCTGCGGTAAGCAAGGAACGGGAACGTAAGAGTTCCGTTGATTTTTGTGCCATTGTTACGGGAAGATCCGGTTTCACCGACCCATTTGTCTGAGCCCAGATCAACCAGGGTCTGAGCCTCGTCATTGGTCATAACGTGATAGCCATAAGGGCAGGGATTGGCCTCGGCGGGCCAGACATCATTGACTGCAATCGAAGGGAACATTGCCTGGGCAAGCATTGAGGTAGGATACTTCAGTGCATTTTCGGCGGAATAGGTCCATCCGTCCGGAGCTGCGGAAAGCGCGTTCCAGGCAGCTGCATTTGCCCAAACAGTGGTGTTGGTAATATAATGTGTAGCCCAGTTTTTCGAAACGTCAAAGGCAACGGTTGCCGAATACTCACCATACTTTGCCGATGCACCGCGAGGCGCCACGATAGGATCCTTGCGGCCCCACTGATAATAGAAACCGCGGCTGGCATTGGTATAATCAGTATCGGAGGAGGTAGGATCATATTTGCGCATTGCACCAAGGTTCCTGTCCATAAATGTGGACGTACCAACAACTTCGTCCTGCGGGTTAAGGGTTTCCCAGATGTGCCAGCTCCACTTGAGGTCGCCGTCCTTGAAGATACCTATAATGACGTTACCGACGTTGTAGGTTCCCAAACTTCCAGCTGTCGAGAAATAAATCTTGCCATCGATATACTCAATGTCGGAAATAAGGTTCCCAATAACATCGTGCTCAGCCTTGTTCCAGCGGCCACTCGTAGCCCATACCCAGTCAGCGGTATAATCGCTTCCGCTGAAGGTCGTTCCATTCGGAGCCTTGGCATCGAATACATAGTTGCCGGGCTCAGAGACCACATAGCAGTTTGCAATCTTAACACCGCCGCCGCTCAGATCCAGAGGGCCGGAAGTCTCGGCGTAGGTAAGGTTGGCAGTAGGGGTGATTTTTGCACGCTCTATCTTGAGGTTGGGAGCGGACTTCACCATCTTGGAGTGCTTAGCATTGATGGTAAGGGTAAGATTGTGCGTTCCAACGGGCAGCACGATGTAGAAGGGAGTGGGAGTAGTGGTCAGCTGTACGCCGTCGCCGCAGGAATAGGTGATCTTGTCCTCAGCTGCACCGTCGGTATGAACCATAGTAAGGACGGGTGCTGCAATCTTTTCAGCAGAGGAAACGTCAACGGTTCCGTTCCAGCAGATATTGCTTCCTTCAACCACAATCGACTTGATAAGGTCCGTACCCACGAGGTTGAGTTCCAGCACACCGACGACACCCTTGAAGTTAAGGGTTCCGCCGTCGCTTACAGCAACCATTGAATAGGCATTCGGATCGAAACTGCCGGCCACATACTTCTGGGTATTGGGCAGACGATGTGTGATTGTCTGGCTTGAAGGGTCATAGGAATTCGTGCCGATGCCCCTGTAGCAGAAGATAGCAACCGTAGGGGTAATGCTTTCGTCCACCGAAAGAGGGGCGTTAGCATCGGCGCTGTTCTGTGATTCAAATTCGAAGCTGCCGACACCGGCATCCACGGATTTAAGCCTATAGCAGGCATTCTGAGTGTGAATTGTACCGTCATTAGGGTCGATACCGTTAAAGACGGAGATAACATCGCCCGTGCTCCAGCTAACTGTTGCGGAACCGGATCCTACGGTCATACTGGTTCTGGTAGCGTCAGGAGATTCCACGGTGGCGTAAAGGGTTCCGGAAGCGGACGCCACAGGGGCGGTCTTCTCGTTTACAGCCTTTTCGCAAGCGACGGCAAGCATCGTTGCCGCAGCGGCCAAAACAATAAATCTGATAGTTTTCATTTCTTTCTCCTTTAATTACCAGTTGTACGTATCCCCATAAGTGAGACCTTCATTGTTCTGTGCAGTGCTCTGCATCAATAATGTGTTCTCCACAAAAGCCCTCTCAGCGGCTTCCGGTGGAAGATAGAAGATAAGAGATTTTTGAACCATAGCTATAGTTATTCATTAATGTATTATTGCCACTCATATCCGTCGCCGATTCCTATGGGTTCCAGATCCAGCGGAACATCCTCGGGAATGGGCTCAGGTTTCACAAATGCATTCTGGCGCACGGACAGGGTAAAGACCGAGCCGTCGAAGGTCTCGAAACTTATCTGCACCGTACGAGGCGCATCTTCATTTGCATACTCAGTCGCGCTTAATTCAAACAGCGTATCTCCCGCTCCGGCACCGCGGAAAGGCAGCGTCAGCCAGTCGCAACCCGCAGGCAGGCTTGCCTGCCAATAGGTATTCGCACTGACGGTAACGGTCTGTACCAGCTCTCCGGTAGCCTCGAACACCACTTCTTCGGGGTCGAAACTAATCTTGGCGGCAGGCTTTTGGTCCTGCTCGCACGCGTAGAGAGCAAGAATAATCAAAATACCGGAAAAAAGTCTAAAAACTGTCTTCATCATTGAAAGCTTTTGGAAGTTTGACGCTGTATTCGTTCGTCTTTCCGAACCTGTCCTTCAGTTTTATGGTAAGGCTGCTGTTCGCAGAGGACGCGGTAACTGCAAACAGGTGGGTATTGTTGGTCGAAGTAAGATACGTAACTCCGGGGAGTCCGTGGGAGGCTGCCCAGTGTGCAATCTCGGCACCGAATTCGTGAAGAGGGTCCGCGCCGCACCAGGGCTTTACCTTGAGCGATGTAGTCCCCTCGAACACTTCGATCGAAAGGCCGTCCATTCTCGGGTCACCTGCGAAAACGTTAAGCAGGACCGTATTCTCCGGAAGATCGCCCCAGAGCTTTTCGTAGTCGCACTCGGGATGCTCGGCGGCAAGGCTAACTGCAGCCGGAGTACTGTACCAGTAGCTCTTTACAGAGTTCATATCATAGGCCCTCAGCTGGTAGGAGTCATCCTTGCCGATAGCCTTGAAACGCCATTTTATGGACTGTCCGACCACTTCGAAGATGTCGTAACCGCCGGGCACTCCGTCAATCGTGATAGTGTAGTCGCGCACCGTGCGCGTACGCCAGATCGAACCTCCCACCGCGGGAACCTTGCGCTCGGTCATATTGGTATTCGAAAGCCCCTGCGACTTTGCATCGAAGAATTCGCTCGTGTGGCTGTGTCCGGAATATATATGTACCTCTTCGAAGCGCTCGAAAAGCTCGCGGAGCTCATTGTATTGGGCGCTCCTGTTCGCGGCATTCCAGAAATAACCGTTCCAGCTCCATCCGTGAAGCGGCACGTGCAGCGAAACCACCAGCGGCGTTACGGCGCTGACATGCGAAAGGTCGGTCCGTATCCAGTCCATCTGATAATCGGGTATACTCTCTATCGTCTGCCTCCCGTCAATTGTGCCGTCGCTGCGGTAGAACACGTCGTCCACGAAGAGGTAATGTACCTTTCCTATATCCATAGAATAGTAATTGGGGCCCATGGTAGTACGCCAGGAGGCGGCAGAATCGAAGTCTGTGTTGTCCCCTACCGCCTTGTAATCGTGGTCGTGGTTACCTATTACGGGATAAATCTGCATTGTGGACGAGGCAACGAGATTCTTCCAGTCGGAGAGGAAGAAATTATGGTCGTACCAGCTGACTTCCCAGGTAATGTCGCCTAGAGGAATTGAATAGACCGGAACCGACGACTTGTTCGCGTAAGCGTTGGCTTCGTTCAGATAGTCCTGGATCTGCACTATGTCCTTGGGGTTCCACTCGTTGCGGATATGCCAGTCGGCCGTGAACAGCACGGTGTGCTTGT
>CACXHM010000134.1 GCA_902767465.1 uncultured Bacteroidia bacterium | reverse complement strand
CGCGCTGCCCCTCGACTTGCATGTGTTAAGCCTGCCGCTAGCGTTCATCCTGAGCCAGGATCAAACTCTTCTTTGTATATTTCTATAATTCTAGCTTGATCTCCGACTTCCTGACAATTTCTTAATAAGAATTGACGCTCTCGATCTATTTTTGTTCTCGGTACTTGCTTGTACTTGTTCTTCCAATATTTTCAAAGATCATCCGTTTGGAAATCCTTTTTCCGAAACGGGCTGCAAAGATACTCACTTTTTTGATTCATGCAAACTTTTTTTCGTATTTTTTTACTATTTTCGTAAACTATGCGAAAAACAGGGGTCTCTCTTTGGAACATCTTCGGTGTCTTCGCCAAAATCGGGGCATTTACAATCGGTGGAGGTTACGCCATGATCCCATTGATAGAAGCAGAGATGCGGAAAAGAGACTGGATCAGCGAAGAGGATATGCCAGACATCATCGTACTCGCCCAAAGCGCTCCCGGCATCCTGGCGGTCAATATGGCAATTTATTCCGGGTATCACCTGCGCGGACTTAAGGGAGCCGTTGCCGCAAGTCTTGGAGCAGTACTCCCGTCTTTCGTGATCATCCTTCTCATAGCAATGCTTTTCACTGGCATAAAAGACAATCCGGTGGTCATGAAAATCTTCCGTGGAATACGTCCCGTAGCGGTGGGTCTCATTCTCGTGCCGGCCGTTAACCTTGCGAGGAAGGGGTGCCGGAGATGGTGGGCTTGGGCAATCTGCGCCGCTTCGCTCATTGCCGTAGCTTTCTTAAAGATCTCCCCCATCTACATTATATTGCTAACTATAATAGCCGCTGCATCGGCAAGCCTTGCGAAGGAGGCGCGCTCGAAGAAATGACCCTTCTGCAGTTGTTCGCCACCTTCTTCCTTATCGGGCTCTTCACCTTCGGCGGAGGCGCGGCAATGCTGTCGCTGATTCAGGCGGAGGTGGTTGGGCGCTTCGGCTGGCTCACGGAAGCACAGTTCACCGATATCGTCGCCATCTCACAATGCACCCCCGGGCCCATCGGAGTCAACTGCGCCACCTACACCGGGTATGAAGTGGCAGGCATCGCAGGATCGGCGCTTGCCACATTCGCTCTGGTACTGCCATCTTTCATCATATTTTATGGAATAATTACCTTATATAATAAATACCATCGCACCACTCTGTTCAGCGACATAATGAGCGGCCTGCGCCCGGCAGTGGCAGGACTGATAGGAGCCGCTGCCATTATACTGATTCTGCGGATCTCCATGGACGGATGGATGCCGCAAATAGAGGTTATCAGAGAGAACTTTGCAGATTGGAGCGCATGGGCCCTGCTCGCCGGGAGCTTTGCAGCCGCATTCTTCTGGAAAGTAAATCCCATTCTGCTCATCCTCGCAGGAGGATTCATAGGATTCGTTTTTTATTAGATATGAAAAGATTCGTTTTATTTCTCGCATGCGCACTCTGCTGTATAGGCTTGAGTGCAACCAAGACTGGCAAGCAAGGCCTGGACATCATCCCCCAGCCCCAAAACATCGAAATGGGCAAGGGCTGCCTGAAACTCAAAGGGCTCAATTTCAATTATGACACTGCCCTTGAATCCAAGACAGTTGAAGCCATCGGCAAACTGGCAGACCAGCTATACCTGTGCACGGGGAAACCCAGCAGTATCGCTTCGGCTACCGGTATCAACGCTGCCGGCAGCATCAGATCGCTCAAGGGAGCCTTCTTTTTAAGGGATGCATCCATCGCTCCGGAAGCCTATGTGATTGAGGTTTCCAAGAAGGCGATAAAGGTGACGGCATCCGACCATAACGGATTCCTCTATGCCATCAGCACCCTGAAGCAAATGATGCCCGATGCTATCTACGCAGGAAAACCAGTGGCAGGGACCAGCTGGACCATTCCCTGCTGCACGATCAAAGATGCTCCACGTTTTTCATACCGCGGCCTGCATTTTGACGTTGCGCGTCATTTCTATACCGTGGAACAAGTTAAGCGCTATCTGGATGTAGCTGCAATATACAAGATCAACCGATTCCATTGGCACCTTACCGAAGACCAGGGATGGAGGATTGAGATCAAGAAATACCCCAAACTCACCGAGATTGGAGCATTCCGCAGCGGCACCCAGCAGACCTATGACAAGAAAGTGAACGACGGCAAACGCTACGGAGGATACTACACTCAGGACCAGATCCGCGAAGTCGTGGCCTATGCCGACAAACTCGGCATAACAGTAATCCCGGAAATCGACCTCCCCGGCCACATGCTCGGAGCAATGGCATCCTACCCGTGGCTCGGCTGCACGGGGGGCCCCTACCAGGTCTGGACCCGCTGGGGTGTTTCCGATCAGGTGCTGTGTGTCGGCAAAGAAAGCACTTTTGAGTTCCTTTTCAATGTGCTTGACGAACTCTGTGAACTCTTCCCGAGCGAATACATCCACATCGGCGGCGACGAATGTCCTAAGAAAGAATGGGAAAAATGCCCTGCATGCCAGGCAAAAATCGCAGAACTTGGACTCAAAGACGGAGACGGTGCAACCAAGGAACAGAGGCTGCAGAACTATGTGACAAAAAGGGTGCAGGACCACCTTGAAAAGAAGGGACGCAAAATCATCGGATGGGACGAGATTCTGGAAGGCGACCTTGCAAAGGGAGCTACCGTCATGTCGTGGAGAGGGACCAAAGGAGGAGAAAAAGCATCTGCAATGGGCTTCGACGTAATCATGACCCCCAATACCTACTGTTATTTCGATTACAAGCAATCGAAGGATGAAACCAATGAATTCCTTGGAGCAGGTTACCACAGGGCAGGGCTTGATGCCGCGAAGGTTTACAGTTACGAACCTTTCGATGGTCTTACCGCCGATGCTCCAAAGCACATTCTTGGTGTTCAGGCAAACATGTGGACAGAATACATCCGCAATGACAAGGAACTCTACTATATGTTGATACCACGTCTCCAGGCACTTAGCGAAGTGCAGTGGTGCACTCCTGAAAACAAGGACTACGAACACTTCAAGGCAAAAATGGAAAAGCATTTTCGCATTATGGACATCCTCGGCTACAACTATCGTCCGGGGTTATAGCTTCAAACTCCAACAAAAAGATGAACGCCGCTCGATATCACATCGGGCGGCGTTCGCAATTCTAACCTAAAATTTAACCTATGAAAAAACTATTCGCTACAAATATAGCAAAAATTAAGCCAAACTGAACATTTATTCAGCTTTCACACTAATTATTTTGACTTGTGCCACAGGACGATCCCTATAGTCGGTTTCTACTGCCGCTATCTTGTCGATAACATCTAAGCCTTCTACTGTCTCTCCGAAGACCGTATACTGTCCATCGAGCTGTGCACAAGCCTGTTCGTTCTGCACTATGTAGAACTGCGATCCGGAAGATTCCTTCATCGGATTGGCAGCATCGCCGCGGCGCGCGGCTGCGATAGCGCCTTTTTTATGCCTGTATTCAGGCACAAACTCGGCAGGCACGGTGTAACCGGGTCCTCCGGTGCCGAAACGATCGGCATTGGCGGGATCTTTGGTGAGAGGATCGCCAGCCTGAATCATAAATCCTTTGATTACCCTGTGGAACAAAAGCCCGTCATAAAAGCCGGAGAGTGCGAGCTTTGCAAAGTTTGCACGATGCTTCGGAGTTCCTTTGTAGAGTTTCACTTTGATTGTACCATAATTGGTAACGATGTCGAATACCGGCTCTTCGGACAGATCACTTAATTTCTTTTCCACTTTGATTGAATCTTTAATGAGTTGTTCTTCAGCCACATTGGTGGCCGTTTCGCCTTCCGATGCAGCTTTTTGTTTCTTGTTCCCGCAGGAAACCGCTCCCAGTGCAATCACCGCAAAGGAGAGACAGTAAATCAGATACTTTTTCATATAATAACTGTTATTTCTATTCAGGCCTCCCAGGCTCACCAGTACGACAAATATAGCATTTTTTTACTATCTTTCGGAATGAATCTGAAATCCCTGGCGAAAGATACGGCCATCTATGGCTTAAGCAGTATAGTAGGAAGATTTCTAAACTATCTTCTGGTCCCCCTGTATACCAACATCATCACCGCAGAAAGCGGCGGGTACGGCATTGTCACCAACCTTTATGCATACACGGCACTGTTGCTCGCACTGCTCACCTTCGGCATGGAAACAACCCTGTTCCGTTTCTGCAACAAAGAGGGCGAAGATGAAAAGATGGTTTACAGCACCATCCTCCGTCTGGTAGGAGGGGTCGGATTGGCATTTCTAGTGCTGGTGGCGGCCTTTTTGCATCCCATTGCCGAAGCTCTCGGCTACGCCTCCCACCCGGAATACATCGCCTGCATGGCAGCGATTGTCGCCCTGGACGCCTTCCAGGCCATAATGTTCAGCCGGCTGAGACAGCAGGGACGTCCTATCAAGTTTATGAGCCTTAAGTTTGCTTTCATAATACCGAACGTCCTGTTGAATCTCTGCATTTTCCTGGTGCTTCCCAGGTTTTTCGGCCGTTTCCCCGCAGCAGAGTCTTTTTATGTAAGTATGGACTATGGCGTCGGGCTGATTTTCTTCGTAAACCTGCTGTGCACATTCTGTGTCACCTTCGGTTTTATCCGCGAACTCAAGGGAATAACCTACGGCTTCGACCGGGCCCTTGCACGAAGGCTCCTTGCCTACAGCTGGCCACTCCTTATCCTGAGCCTGGTTGGCATATTCAATCAGGTTGCCGACAAGATACTCTATCCTCTTGTGATGCCGGGATCGGAAGGGATGGTGCAGCTGGGCATTTATGGTGCATGCGCGAAAATCGCCATGATAATGGCCCTGCTTACACAGGCGTTCCGCTACGCCTACGAACCGATAGTATTCAACGGTAGCCGCGACCGGAACAGCCCGGAGACGCTCGCTGACGGGATGAAGTATTTCGTGGTGTTCACCATGCTTGCTTTTCTTGCCGTGGTGGTGTATATGCCCGTGCTCCGGCACCTTATCGGGCGCAGTTACTGGGAAGGTCTTGCCGTGGTGCCAATAGTAATGATGGCTGAGATCTTCATGGGCATTTACTTTAACTTGTCATTTTGGTATAAACTCAGCGACCAGACCCATTGGGGAGCAATCATGAGTGCTGCCGGTGCCGCTGTAATGGTGGCGGTAAACGTGTTCGGCATCCCCCGATGGGGATATATGGCCTGCGCCTGGGGCGGTTTGGCGGGGTATGGCACCGCAATGCTTCTCAGCTGGTTCATAGGGCAGCGCAAATACCCCATACACTATGACCTTCGAAGCATTCTCGGTTTCTTCACTTTTGCGCTGGTCCTCTGGGCCGCATATCATGCGCTGTCCAGCGTCGGCCTCGGTCCCTGGCCTCTTATGGCCTTCGGAACACTGCTTCTGCTGATTTACTGCGCTGCCGCCTGGAAACTGGTCATTGTAAAACACTAGCTTCGCATACTGATTCTTAAAGCGTTGTATATTAACGCTTTCCCGGGTTTGT
>CACXHM010000133.1 GCA_902767465.1 uncultured Bacteroidia bacterium | reverse complement strand
TAGTCCACCTGGATGGTGCCAAGCTGCCATTCACGTCCAAGGGCGTCTTTCACCATAAAGTCGAGCTTGGGCCCATAGAATGCGGCTTCACCATACTCCACCTTGGCAGGGAGGCCTTTCTCTTCGCAGGATTCGATGATGGCCTGTTCAGCCTTCTCCCAGTTTTCTTCGCTTCCGATGTACTTGTCGCGGTTCACCTTGTCGCGCAGCGAGATCTGAGCTTTGAAGTTATCGAATTTGAACACCTTGAAAACATACTGTATCAGGTCGATAACCTTCTTGAACTCGTCTTTCAACTGATCCGGACGCACATACATGTGGGCATCGTCCTGGGTAAAACTGCGAACGCGCGTGAGTCCGTGAAGTTCGCCGCTCTGCTCATAGCGATATACGGTTCCGAATTCCGCGAGCCGGATAGGAAGTTCCTTGTAGGAGTGAGGCGACGAAGCGTAAATCTCGCAGTGATGAGGGCAGTTCATAGGTTTGAGCATATACTCCTCCCCTTCCTGAGGCGTATGGATAGGCTGGAACGAGTCCTTGCCATATTTTGCCCAGTGTCCGGAAGTAACGTAAAGCTGCTTGCTGCCGATATGAGGGGTGACTACCTGAAGATATCCCTGCTCCTTGAGCTTGGAGCGCAGGAAAGTCTCGAGCTGATAACGCAGAGCAGCGCCACGGGGCAGCCACAGGGGAAGGCCCATTCCTACGCGGTTGCTGAAGGTAAACAGACCCATCTCCTTGCCAAGCTTGCGATGGTCGCGCTTCTTTGCTTCCTCGAGCAGCACCAGGTATTCATCGAGCATGCTCTTCTTGGGGAAGGTGATTCCGTAGATGCGGGTGAGCTGCTGACGGTGCTCGTCGCCGCGCCAGTATGCTCCTGCTATTGCAGTGAGTTTCACTGCCTTGATAACCTCTGTGTTGCGAAGATGCGGTCCACGGCAAAGATCCGTGAAAGCACCGTTGGAATAGTATGTTATAGTGCCGTCTTCCAACTCGCTGATGAGTTCGCACTTATACTGGTCACCTTTTTTTGAGAAGTATTCCATGGCATCGGCCTTGGACACTTCGATACGCTTGAAATCTTCTTTTCCCTGGGCAAGCTCCAGCATCTTTTTCTCGATCTTTGGAAGATCCGCATCGGTGATGCTCGCTCCGGCAAGGTCCACGTCGTAATAGAATCCGTTCTCGATTGCAGGTCCGATGCCGAACTTGACCCCAGGATAAAGGGACTCGAGGGCTTCTGCCATAAGGTGCGACGACGAGTGCCAGAAAACATGCTTTGCCTCATCATCCTCCCACTTGTGGAGCTTTATCTGCGCATCTGCATTGATGGGACGGGTAAGGTCATATATTTCGCCGTTCACGCTTGCAGCCAAAACTTCAGCAGCCAGCCTGGGCGAAATGCTCTGTGCAATCTCATAAGCAGTGACACCGTTTTCATAGGCTCGTACGCTGCCGTCAGGAAAAGTAATGTTAATCATTATCAATTATAGTTTAACCTACAAATATACTCTTTTTTTAGATTCCTTCGTCACTTCGCTCCTCGCGGTGGGGAAAAGAGCGACTAAAAAGTTTCGCGAATGTTGTAGTGGTTGCGGTCGGAGCCGGAGCGGGCAATGAGTTCTCCAACAAACCCGGCGAGGAACAACATCACGCCGAGCACCACCGCGAGCAGCGCCAGATAGAACAGGGGCTGGTCGGTAACCGCGCGGAAATAGGTACCATGTGCCTGGCGAATCAGCTTCGCGGCAATGATCCAAACCGTCATCACGAAGCCCACCAGGAACATAAAGATTCCGGAATACCCGAAGAAATGCATGGGCTTCTTCCCGAAAGTAGAGAGGAACCACAGGCTGAGCAGGTCCAGAAAACCGTTCACGAAACGGTTCATGCCGAATTTGCTCTTGCCGTATTTGCGTTTCTGATGATGCACGGGCATCTCAGTTATGCGACCGAATCCGGCGTTCTTTGCAAGATACGGGATGTAACGATGCATCTCTCCGTACACTTCAATGTTCTTCACCACTTCCTGTCGATATGCCTTCAAACCGCAATTCATATCGTGCAGTTTGATACCGGTGATTCGGCGGGCCGTAGCGTTATAAATTTTGGAAGGAATATTCTTGGTAACCACATTGTCCTTGCGATGCTGCTTCCACCCGGAAACCACGTCGTATCCTTCCTCCGTCACCTTACGGTAGAGGAAGGGAATTTCGTCCGGAGAATCCTGCAGGTCGGCATCCATCGTTATTACCACATCGCCCTGCGCCGCGGCAAAACCGTGATAAAGTGCCGCCGACTTGCCATAATTGCGACGGAAACTGATACCGTGTATGGCGGGGTTGCCGGCAGAGAGATCTTTTATGACGCTCCAGGAGTCATCCGTACTGCCATCATCAACCATCAGCATTTCATAAGAATAATGGTTTTCATCCATCACCTTTGCAATCCAAGCTGCAAGTTCGGGCAGGGATTCGCTTTCGTTATAAAGAGGAATGATAACTGAAATATCCATAGATCATTCATCAAAAGGGTTGTCAGGCAGGCAGATACGGGAAGAAGCAATGGCAGAGATGACGGTTCCCACAAGCCAGCACCAGATCAGGTTAGTAAAAAATGCAATTGTAGGCATTGTAGATTCCATATTCATTATCTGATCCAGCTGTTCGCTGGTAAGGATGGATGAATAGGTCTGCCCCATCATATTGAAGGTTTCAGCATACAGGTCGGGATCAATAACAAGTGCATAGAACAACGTGAACGCACTGTAAACCAAGGCCGAACATGCAGCAATTGCCATTCCATAACGGAATGTGGAACGCCGCTCAAACTCATTGTCTTTGGCAAAAGACTTGAGAAATCGCACCATCAGCAGGATGCACAGAGCAAATTTGCAACCCCAGAGGATAAAGGTGACGAGATTGGCAAGAAAGCCCCCGCCTTCCCATTTTGAAAGAAGAACGTTCAACACATAATACACAACGGCGACCGCCGCAAGCACAAGGCCGGCCTTGCCGGCATCGTTCCAAAATTTGCTTTTATCTGCCATAGCTTGCAAATTTAGTAATAATTCTCCGTTTTTCACAACTCGCTGTCCCTCAGCATTTTCCTCATAAACTATCGGCGTTTTTTGCCGATAGTTTTCAAGCAACTCCCTGTAACACAGTACGTTGCGAAAAACGCCCCGACTGTCCCGACTCCACCAGGGCACTCACTGCCCCACGTCCACCACGCCGCGGCAGCACGGCAGTA
>CACXHM010000132.1 GCA_902767465.1 uncultured Bacteroidia bacterium | reverse complement strand
GGTGGAAGAATTTGTGATGCCGTACGACTACATCACACGTAAATATGAGATATTCTCGAAATACTGTTTTGAAAGCGGGCATCACACACTTGAGCTGAAACTGCTCAACCCGCATAAAGACTACGAGATAAATGCTCAGGAAATGGTTATTTACGATGAAATCTAATCTTATATTCTTTATCTGTACTGCACTCATTACCACCTGTGCGTGCAATGGCAAAAAAGGCCGGGATCTGCCCCCTGTGGATCCGGTCCCCTTTGAGCGCTATAACGCCGACCTGAGTTTTACAAGCAAGATCCTCGGCACAGTAATAAAGTACGACATCCTCCTTCCGGAAGGATATGAAGCCGGGGGCGACAAGCGCTATCCCGTGGTCTATTGCTTCCACGGCTATGGCGACAACAACAACTCCTGGAACGGGACATATATGCACTGTGAAGCCAAGATCAAGAGCCTGGAAGCAGAAGGGCTGGAGCCCATGATCTATGTGTTTCCCAACGGATTCAAGACCTACTGGTGCGACCGCTACGACGGCACATTTTCGTACATGACCATGTTCGCCGAAGAGTTCGTGCCGATGATAGACAAAACCTACAACACTGTTGCAGACCGTGGCCACCGGGCCCTCATCGGATACTCCATGGGCGGATTCGGAGCAATGGCAACCGCAATGAAGCATCCGGAGCTCTTCTCGATGAGCGCACCGCTCAGCATGTCATTCCGGACCGACGCCCAGTATATGACTGAATCGCAAAACGGCTGGAATGAACAGTGGGGCAAGATTTTCGGAGGCTGGGGAGAGAGCGGGGAAGGACGCCTTACCGAATATTACAAAAGCCTCTGCCCCCTGCACCAGTTCACCGCTGAAAACAAAGACAAATACTCTTCCGTACATTGGTTTCTGACCTGTGGTGACAACGAAGAGCAGCTTCTCATAGCCAACGACGACCTGCATGTTATGATGAGGGATAACGGCTATTCACACGAGTACAGGGTCTGGGACGGAGGCCATTCCACGTCTTATTGGAGAGGCGCCCTAGAAGAGGTACTGCCATGGTTCTCTTCTCTCATGGCAGGCAATACTGCCTGGCAGAAAACCCTTAAGGAGGTCGATCTTTCGGAGGAATGCCGGCTGAACTCTGAAGGGGTCTATGAATCCGGTGCCTATGTTAATGCCGGCCGTAAAGAAGGTACCGCCATATACCTTTTCCACGAAGGACTTGCCGACGATATACTCACGGACGCAATGTCTATCCTGCAGCGGGGAATGGACAATAAGAAGATAGTAATCTTCCCCTGTGACACCCGCAGGAAAAGCGCCTCGGAATGGGTGTCATATTTCAAGGATCTTTATCCTGCAGGGAGCTCCCAGGCAATTGCAGTCGGTGGAGCCGGACAGACTGTTTTCAAGTGCAAAGAATTGTTTTCAGCCCTGTATTTCGACAACGCCTTTCTAGGCAATGATATCAGCGCAGACAAGGAAAGATTCTACTACATAGGACAGAGCGATGACGGACCGGAATACGAAAGTTCGAATGCTCTTTACAAGTCCTGCAAAAAGACAGGATCGGAATTCGAATACCGCTGCCGCAACCAGCTGGACGACTCCCGACTGGATCTGCTGACCGGGTTTGAATACATCAAGATGAATTATCACAATCTATAAACTCTTTTATTAACCACTTTATTTAAACACATCATGAAAAAAGTATTTTATGCTTTCGTGCTTCTCGCTGCAGTAGCAGCTGCATTTTCTTCATGCAAGAAGGACGACAACAAGGATGACAACAAGATTGTCAAGCGTCTCACCCAGTGCGGGGACCAGTGGGATGTTTATGTTTTCAGCTATGACAGCGACGGAAAGATCGCAAAAGTCAACCGCAATGAAGGCGAAAAGGTCTGGACTTTCAACTGGACTGAGAACAAGGCCGCTTATGCCGAAAAAAAGAAAGACGGCACAACGGAGAATCTTGATCCCTGGACATTCACCCTCACCTCAGACGGATATCTCGCAGAATTTTCAAACAACTGGGGCGACACATGGAAAATGACCTATAGCGATGGTTATCTTACCAAGATCGAAAGGAAGGACAAGGGAACCGTCGTGGCAAACTGCACCTGGGTGGACGGCGATCTCGCAAAATGGTCCCGCTTCGAGAGCGAGGCCGAGCAGTGGAAAATCCAGACTTTCCTTACTGACGAGAACGTGGGCGGCATTTTCCCCGATGCTACCGACAAGGCAGGTGTGGGCCGCTGGATGTTCGAACTCGGACTCATGGGCAAGCCTTCGAAGCACCTGCTCGATGTAGCCGGATGGGACGGGTCCACTTCCAGCGCCGTGCAAACCTATGAAAAGGATGCAGACGGATATGTCACCAAGGTCAACAAGGTTTATGGCACCGACGAGCCAGAGGTTTATGAATATGCATGGGAAGTCGTGAAGTAATCTTCCCTTATATAGTATTAAAAAGCCCGTCCGGCATTATCCGGACGGGCTTTTTCGTTTAAAGCACCGGGAGAATTACCTCTTTGAGGTAACTTCACGTTCGTACTTCTCGATGCAGGGGATGAATTCCTCGCCGACGGGAACGCCGTTCTTGTAGTTGAAGTAATCGAACACTGCTCCGAAAGGCAGGGTCTTTGCCTCTTCGAGAAGGGCGAGCTTCTGGAAACCCTTGCCTTCTGCTTCGTACTCGCGAAGTTTTGCGAGAGGTTCGAGCAGGGCGCTGAGGATGCACTTCTGCGTTGCACGGGCACCGATGATGTAGGCGCCGATGCGGTTGATAGAAGCGTCGAAGTAGTCGAGACCGACGTGTGCACGATGCAGACCGTCTGCACGGACGAGTTCCTTGAAGAAATCGAGGGTCATGTCGTTCATGATGGTCACGTGGTCGGAATCCCAGCGGACGGGACGGCTGACGTGCAGCATCAGTTCAGGAACGTAGAGAAGCAGCGAGGACACTTTGTCCGCCACGTTCTCGGTGGGTTCGTAGTGACCGGTGTCGAGAGTGTAGATAACCTTGCGGGATGCGCAGTAGCCCTCGAAGAAGTCCATGGAACCGACGGTGTAGCTCTCGAGGCCGATTCCGAAGAGTTTTGCCTCGACGCAGCTCTTCATGCCGGGGAGATCCTCCTTGAGGATTTCATCGAGAGATTCGGTAAGGATCTCGCGGTATTTCTTGCGGTTTACAGTGAAGTCCTTCTGTCCGTCATGAACCCAGATGTTCATGATACAAGGGTCGTTCTGTGCCTTGCCCATGGCATCTGCAATCTTGCGGCAGCGCTTGGTGTGTTCGATCCAGAATTCACGGATGGCCTTGTCGGGGTTGG
>CACXHM010000131.1 GCA_902767465.1 uncultured Bacteroidia bacterium | reverse complement strand
TTGAATTCCTTCCGGAGGGCGACTGCGGATGTGTGCATGTTGATTTTGTAGCCCACTTCCTTGAGGATGGCCTGTATCTTTTCCTGGCTCTTCAGGGAAACGCCTCCGCGGTTGTGCAGCACCCTGTCCACGGTGCCTATGGAGACTCCGGCCCTGCGTGCTATCTCGGTTATGGTCGCTTGTTTAGCCATTATTCGTGTAATTACACACAAAATTAAGCAAGTCTATTGAAAATACAAAAAATATGTCTAACTTTGCATTGGTTTCGTGTAAGTACACGCAAATAACCACAAGTATTTAAAACTATTGAAACACAATAAATTAATGGAAAGTAAGAGGCAATACTTCTTCTCGCTGTTGATGCTGGGATGCCTGTTCTTCGTTTTCGGACTGGTGTCGTGGGTTAATTCCATTCTGGTTCCATATTTCAAAGTGGCATGCGACCTGCAGACAGAGGTGCAGGGTTATCTGGCGCAGTTTGCTTTTTATATCGCATATCTCGTGATGACCATCCCGGCATCCGTCATGCTGGGCCGCACCGGTTACAAGAAAGGCGCGCTCATAGGGCTGTGGATCCTTGCGCTGGGAGCCTTCCTTTTCGTGCCGGCCGCTCTCACTCGTACCTATAATGTATTCCTTGTCGCCCTCTTCACCATGGGCACCGCCCTTGCAATCCTGCAGACCGTGGCGAATCCTTTCGTTACCATCATAGGCCCGATCGAAAGCGCCGCCAAGCGCATCAGCATCGTGGGCATCTGCAACAAGTTCGCCGGCATACTCGCCCCGCTGGTTTTCTCCGCGGTAGTGATCGCTCCGCAGAAGGAGAAGATGGCTGCCATCCAGGGCGGGGAACTGACCGGTGCCGCAAGGGATGCCGCCCTGGCCGACCTGCTGCACGGGGTGATCGCGCCCTATGTGGTCCTCGGCATCGTGCTCTTTATCTTCGGAATCATCTTCTACAAATCGAAGATCCAGGACATCAATCCCTCCGGAAATAAAACCGAAGGCGCTGAAGGGCGGAAGAGCATCCTTTCATATCCCTATCTGGTGCTCGGGGTCATCGCCCTTTTCTGCCACCTCGGCACACAGGCGCTCAGCATCAACACCATCATAGGGTTTGCTGACGGCTCCGGATTCGCCAATACCGCTGTTTTTCCGTCGCTTACGCTCGCGTGCACTCTGCTCGGCTACCTCATGGGAGTGGTTCTTATTCCCAGATATATCTCCCAGCAGAACATGCTGAAAGTGGTCACGTCCATCATTCTGGTTCTGTCGGTGCTGGTGACCGCAATCCCGGCGAAATATGCGGTATGGTGCCTTGTGCTGATGGGCATCCCCAATTCCGTGGTGTATGCCGGCATCTGGCCCCTTGCCATTCACGATCTCGGGAAGTGGACCAACCTGGGCTCCGCCATACTGGTGATGGCCCTGTGCGGAAGCGCAATCTTCCCGCTTATATATGCTTCGATTGCGGATGCCTCCGGCTCGCTGCACCATGCGTACTGGATATTGATTCCGGCTGCGCTCTATATGATATTCTATGCGTTCGTCGGACATAAAATAGACTACTGGAAAAGATGAAAACAGCCATTGTAAACGGAAAAATCATTACACCTGCAGCAGTACTTGATGGGAAGGTGTTGGTATTGGAAGGAGGGGTGATTTCGGAAATTGCGGACAGCATTCCCGCAGGGGCGGAAAGGATTGATGCAGGAGGATTCTATGTCGCTCCCGGTTTTATTGACATGCATACTCATGGTGCGGGTGGCGCTGATTTTATGGACGGAACAATAGAGGCGTATCTCACTGCCGCAAGGATGCATGCGCAGCATGGCACGACCATGCTTTTCCCCACAACGCTTACAAGCACCAATGAAGCGCTTTTCGACAGTCTTTCAACCTATGGAAAAGCGCTGGAACTGTGCGGAAAAGATGGCGCTGCATTTGGTGGAATGCATCTTGAAGGCCCGTATTTCGCTCCTGAAATGGCCGGGGCGCAGGATCCCCGCTATCTGAGGGATCCAAAACCCGAAGATTATAATGCGATTCTAGACAGGACACATCATATTGCACGTTGGAGTTTCGCTCCCGAACGTCCCGGTTCTGCGGAGTTTGCATCCGAACTGAAGAAACGCGGAATTGTGTCTTCGATCGGTCATACCAATGCAACATTCGCCGATTGCGATGCCGCATTCAAGGCAGGTTGCTCATTGATGACCCATTTCTATTCCTGCATGAGTACCATCACCCGTCGCAATGCCTATCGTTATGCCGGTGTGATTGAATATGGCTATTGGCAGGATGCCATGGACATCGAGATTATCGCAGACGGAATCCATGTGCCTTCCGATCTGCTGAAACTGGTTGTGAAAATAAAGGGAACAGAGCATATTGCCCTTGTTACGGATTCCATGCGCGCTGCCGGAATGCCGGAGGGTCCGAGTATCCTCGGGGGCCTGCAGGGAGGTCAGGAGGTGATTGTGGAAGACGGGGTGGCAAAGCTGCTTGACCGCAGTGCCTTTGCCGGCAGTGTTGCCACCACCGACAGATTGGTGCGGACAATGGTGCGCGAAGCATGCGTGAGCCTTCCCGAGGCGGTCAGGATGGTGACAGTCAATCCAGCCCGCATTATGGGCATTGCAGACCGAAAGGGACGCATAAGCCCCGGATTCGACGCTGATATCGTAATTTTTGATAACGACATTAATATATCTGAAACTATTATAAAGGGTAAAACTGTTTATCGCAATGAAAGAATTTGAGGTTGACAAACTTAAAGTGAAAGTGTACGGTTCGCGCCGTGAAATGGGAGAAGAAGCCGGAAAAGAAGCGGCGGAGTATCTTCGCAGACTGCTGGCAAAACAGGATGAAGTGTGGGCGGTTTTTGCTGCCGCACCTTCGCAGAACGAATTCCTGGATGCCTTGTGCAGGGCGGAAGGAATTGACTGGAACCGTGTTCATGCTCTTCATATGGACGAATATGTAGGTCTTCCTGCCGATGCTCCTCAGGGGTTTGGCAATTTCCTCCGCCGGGCGATTTTCGACAAAGTCCCTTTTGGAAGCGTGGATTATATCGGCAGCGAAGGGGATCCGGAAGACCTTGCCGCCCGTTATGACAGGATTCTTGCCGCGCACCATATCGACATCGTTTTCATGGGGATAGGGGAGAACGGGCACATTGCGTTCAACGATCCTCACGTGGCTGATTTCAATGATCCCCTTCGCATAAAGAGGGTGGATCTTGATCTGAAATGCCGTACGCAGCAGGTGCATGACGGGTGTTTCGAAAAACTCGATGATGTGCCGCTGTACGCCTTGACCCTTACCGTACCAACCCTCGCTGCTGCCGACAGGCTTTTCTGTATTGTGCCTGCCGCTACCAAGGCCGATGCCGTCAAGGCTACAGTTGAAGGCCCGGTAGGAGCTGCCTGCCCCGCCACCGTGATGAGGCTGCACAAGTCTGCTACCATGTATCTTGACCAAGACAGTTCAAAACTGCTGAAATAATGAGAAAACTGTTTCCGATAATAGTTCTGCTGTTCGTTTCTGCCCGATTGTGTGCAGGAGAGGCATTTCGCGTGAGAGGAATCAATATCGATTTCCGTACTCAGGTCATGACCATGTCCGCGCTGAAACAGACTGTGAAAGATGCTGCCGGAGAGGGAATCAATACTCTGCTGATAGAATGGGAGGGTTCATTTCCGTTCAGACGCAATGCTTCCCTGAGGAACCGGAACTCCTTTTCAACACAGGAGATCAAGGATTTTGTGTCATGGTGCAACTCACTAGGGGTAGATGTAATCCCTATACAGAACTGTTTCGGACATTGCGAGTACATCCTCTCCCAGCCGAAGTATTCACATTTGCGGGAAGACAACAAGGAGATTTCCCAGGTATGCCCTTCAAAAGAAGATGCGTGTGCAGATGTTTTCGAAAGCATCTTCCGCGAAGTTGCTGAACTGCATACTTCGAAATACATCCATATCGG
>CACXHM010000130.1 GCA_902767465.1 uncultured Bacteroidia bacterium | reverse complement strand
TGCGCGAATCACTCGTAATCGAGAGAATCTCGGTCCCGGGTGTTCCATGCATTATGGTTGCTCCTGTATTATTTATGATTTGTTCGAGTTTCATTTCTTGTCTGCTTCTTTTCTGAAACGGGGATCGTTAGCGTAAACATAATCGGCAAGTTCCTTTACCGTCGCGGCCGGGATACCTCCGCCCTGAAAGCGGTAGTTCGTGTAGCTGGGGTCTGAAAATACGGCGCAGATGACGCTGTACTGCGGATCTTCTGCAGGGAAATAACCTACGAACGTCCCCTGGTATTTCTTTCTTCCGGACACGTCGGAATATCCTCCTCCGGCAACGATGCCAAAGGACGTTCCGGTCTTGCCCGCTATCTTGCACCTGGCTTTCCTGAGCACCTTGGCGGTTCCTTCTTCGGTAACCGAAAGCAGGGCCCTTGTCATGGTGTCGGCCACGGCTCTGGTGCAGATGGATGCGTTGAGCACGCTGGTGCCGCGTCTGTCCACCACATTCCCGTTTTTCTCGATGCTTTCTACCAGATAGGGCTTCACCATCCTGCCCTTGCCGGCGATCGCATTGTAGAATGTGAGCATATGCAGGGGTGTTTCTTCAGTGGCATATCCGAAACCCATTGTGCCGAGAGTCGTATTGGACCATACCTCCTTGTTGGCCGGATTGGGGATGGACGGTGTAAGCAGCCCTTCGAGGTCGAAGTCGAAGTTGTCGCCGAGACCGTAGGAGTAAACCTTCTCTACATATTGTTTGGGCCTTTTCGCATAATTCTGTACGGCAAGGGTCCCGAATACGTAGTTCGAAGATATCTTGAATCCGTCCCGTATGCTGATTTCGTGTGTTTTGTGTTCCCTCTCCCAGTCGAGAATGTGCACATCCTGACGCATTTTTGTGTCTTTCACTACACCATGGTTGGTCGGGATGGTCTCGTCGAGGCTCTTTATGTAGCCGTCGGAAAGGACGCTCAACAGGGTTACCGTCTTGAAGATGGAACCGGGTTCGTAACGGCGCCCGATTGCATGGTTGCTGATTTCTTCGAAACTGCCTCCGCGGGAAGGATCGCGCGAGAGGTTGACCATTGCGCGGATAGCTCCGGTTTTCACCTCCATGAGCACCAGGCACGCTGCATTGAGGGTCTTTTCCGAGTCAATCTGGGCACGGAGAGCCTTGTCGGCAGCTGACTGGAAGTCGATGTTTATGGTGGTGCGCAGATCGTTCCCGTCAATTGCCCTCACATATGCGCTGTCGTAATTGCGTACCCTTCCCCGGTCGCTGACCCTCAGGTATTCCCGTCCGTCGGTGCCGTGGAGGAGGGCATCATAGCGGCCTTCCAGGCCGGGATTACCCTTGATTTCCTCCTCGGGAAGCCCTTTGTTGTCGCGCACAAAACCTATGGTTCGGCGTGCGATGCGTCCGTATGGGTACTTGCGTATGTTGCGAGGTTCCACTATAATGCCTCCACGGTTGGCGCCTTCGTTGAAAAGGGGCAGTTCCTTTATTGCAAGCATGGTCTTGCGGTCCACGCCCTTGGCGATTTGCAGGTATTTTCTGCCGTCCTTGCGGCCGGCGGCTATCTGGCGGCTGAGTTTCGCGGCATCTGTTCCCGGCACGAGATGCGACAGCCCTTCTGCCATGAGTTCTGATTTGCGGAGCCATTCGCTTTCTTTCATCCTGCTTTTCTCGGGGTCTTTGATGAGAGCGAACTCGTTTTTGCGGACAGTGCAGTCCATGCGGATGTCATATACCGGGTACGACATTGCGAGGAGGCGGCCGTTGCAGTCGAGAATGTTGCCCCTGACCGGCTCGATAGTGCGTTTGACCACGCTGGGGGTGAGCGGCCCCGCTATTTTTGGCTCAGGATGCCATATCAGTTGGAAGTATACGATTTTCCCTGCCACGCAAACTGCCATAACCAGCATTGCGAGGTAGAAAACGTACAGGACAAGGCCTATGCGGTCTTTTTTGTTCCTATCTTCCATTCTTCTTTATTACTGTTGCCGGGGCCTGGGGCTCTTCGAGCCTGGAACCCAGTTCGTGCAATTTGTCTATTACTGCGCTTCGCCTGCTGCTCATTGCGGCTTCGAAAGTCTTGTCGGCGAGCACGATTTCCATTTCATGTAGTTTCTCCTTGCCGCGTTCCACCTTTCCGAGGGCGTTTTCTGCCATCAGGCTCTCGAAAATGAGGATCCAGAACAGCAGGAAGGTGTAGGCGATGTGCATGAAGTATTTGCCTACATTGAGCCTCAGCAGGAGGTTGCCGTGTATTATTGCATTGAACCCGTTCCTGAGGATCTCGCTGATGTCGGAGACTTTCCATTTGCGTTTTTCTTCCATGGCAGGTTCAAATCTTTTCGGCGGTCCGCATCTTAGCGCTGCGGGCGCGGGGGTTGGAGGAAATTTCTTCCTCGGTGGGAAGTACTGGCTTGGCACCGAGGCGTTTGAGCGGAGAGGTCCTGAAAAAGTTCTTCACCATCCTGTCTTCGAGGGAGTGGTAGGTGATGACCACCATGCGTCCTCCTGTCTTGAGGGATGCGGCTGCACCTTCGAGGAATTTTTCCAGGGAACGCATTTCCTGGTTTACTTCGATGCGGAGGGCCTGATAGATTTTTGCAAGGACCTTGTGAGAAGCGAAAGACGGCAGGGCGGGTGCGAGGACATTGTCGAGGTCGTCCGTTGTGAGGATAGGGCGTGCGCTGCGGGCCTGCACAATCAAAGATGCAAGTCTGCCGGCATGTTCTACTTCTCCATAGACATAGAGGATCTTTTCCAACTCGTTTTGCGTATATGAGTTGACAATGTCCGCCGCAGTGGTTCCGCCCTGCGCGTTCATTCGCATGTCAAGAGGGGCGTTGTATCGGAATGAAAAGCCCCTTTCGGGAGTATCGAACTGATGTGACGACACTCCCAGGTCTGCGAGGATGCCGTCGAGCCCATCCGGAAAGTGGAGGAGCGTGTAGTTGTGGATAAATCTGAAGTTGTTGTGCACCAGCGTGAAGCGGGGGTCCTGCAGCGCGTTGCGCGCTGCGTCCGCATCGCGGTCGAAGGCCATCAGATGGCCTTCAGGACCCAGCCTCCGGAGAATTTCGGCACTGTGGCCGCCTCCGCCGAATGTGGCATCGGCGTAGTTCCCCTGCGGGTTTGTTATCAATGCGGAAACGCTCTCGTGGAGCAGTACGGGATTATGATATTCGCTCATTGCAGTCCTTTACTTTTCAGAAAGGCTTTCTGCAATGGCAATGTATTCATCGTTGGGGATTCTGTGCTTCTCAAATTCTTCTTTGGCCCAGATCTCAATCCTGAAGTCATTGCCGGAGAAAACCACCTCTTTGGTTACACCTATGGCATCGAGGAGTTTACGCGACACGGTGATGCGGCCCAGTTTGGCATCTGGCTCCACCACGTCACGGTCACGCATATATTCCCTCCAGAAAATTGCGTGCTGTCTGTTGAAGAAATTGAGTTTGCTTTTCACTTCGCTGCTGCTGCGCTCCCACTCTTCGAGGGTGTACATTTGCAGGCAGGGTTCGAAAAGATCCTTCTTTATGACAAACCTCATGTCGCTCCCCGGCGGCAAAACGCCCTTGAGCGGCGCAGGGAAGACCATTCTCCCTTTGTCGTCAATGCGGGACGTGTATTCTCCGATGAAAGTGACCATAATTCATATACGCAATGATGCAAAGGTAGTAAAATTTTTCCATTTTATTACAACTTCTTCCACTTTTTTCCACATACTTATCAACATTCTTTTTTTCGCGCCTTCCCTCCCATGCTTCTGCCATTCCCAACCTGCTCTGCAGCCACGTTGTTGCGAAGAAGGAAAAAAATGATTATTTTGCAGCAAAACTTGAACTATGAAAATGAAAGACATGTGCGAGTTTGAGCGTCCTCGCGAAAAGATGCTCTCAGTGGGCGCCCGTGCCCTCAGCAGCAGTGAATTACTTGCTGTTCTCATTCGAAACGGTTCCCGTGAAGAAAGTGCCCTCGATCTTGCAAACCGCCTGCTGCGTCTCGCGGATGGAAACCTGGTAAAAATGTTCTCTATGCCATTTGCCACAATGAAGACCCTGAAAGGCATAGGACCCCTGAAAGCCTGCAGCATTATGGCGGCCTTCGAACTCGGCAGGCGTTTTCTGGAGGAAAAGGCTTCGGAAGGAATAAAAACCATCTGCACCGCCCGCGGTGTTTACGAGTTGATGAGCCCGACAATGAAGGGCCTGGGTCACGAGGAGTTCCGGGTAATTTTCCTGAACAGGGCGGGAAGGCTCATCGGAAAAGAAACTTTGTCATCAGGAGGCACGGACAGGACCATAATCGACAACAAAATGGTAATGGAGGCGGCGCTGCGTTACGAAGCGCATTCCATGATCCTCGTACATAACCATCCTTCGGGCGATCCGCGTCCGTCAAGAGGAGATATCGCGAGTACGGAATCTCTCAAAAAGGCCTGTTCCTCCTTTGGCATTTCGCTCCTTGACCATGTAATAGTCTGCGACGACTGCTTCTGGTCTTTTGCCGACGACCGCCTCTACGGGGCATAGCTGATAATCAACGATTTGCGTACCACGAAACCAACAAAAGAAGCCGGCTAAAATCGAATTTTAGCCGGCTTCTTCTTTGTTGGAAAACGGTTTATTCGGCTTTGCCGTCGGAACCGAGTACGTTGATGATCTTGTGCATGTAGAGCTTCTTCATTTCGTCACGGGCGGGGCCGCAGTATTTGCGGGGATCGAATTCACCGGGTTTCTCGGCAAGGACCTTGCGGATGGCTGCGGTCATTGCAAGACGGCTGTCGGAGTCGATATTGATCTTGCAGACAGCGCTCTTGCTGGCCTCACGAAGCTGCTCTTCGGGAATACCCACTGCATCGGGAAGTTTGCCGCCATACTTGTTGATGATGTCAACATATTCCTGAGGCACAGAAGATGATCCGTGGAGAACGATAGGGAAGCCGGGAAGCTTCTTTTCGATTTCGTGAAGAACGTTGAATGCGAGCGGCGGGGGCACGAGGCGTCCGGTCTTGGGATCGCGAGTGCACTGCTCGGGTTTG
>CACXHM010000129.1 GCA_902767465.1 uncultured Bacteroidia bacterium | reverse complement strand
TGCAGCAAACTTTTGTAAATCAACGCATTAAAAAATACGCATGAAACTGAATTGCCAAGTACGTCAGGCATCTTCCAACCTGGACGCCAGACATTACGATACGGAGCGCATCCGGGGGGAATACCTGGTGCAGAACCTGATGGTGCCGGACGAGATCAATATGGTCTATTCCATGTTCGACCGCATAATTGCCGGGGGAGCCGTCCCGGTTAAAGAAGATCTGCTTTTGAACGCCCCGGAGGTGCTTCGTGCCGACTTCTTTACCCAGCGGCGTGAACTGGGCATCATAAATGTCGGAGGTCCGGGAACGGTCAAGGTCGGAGAAGATGAATACCATCTCGACTATAAGGAAGCCCTTTATGTAGGCAGGGGGAATCGTCATGTGACATTCTGCAGCGACGACTCCGGAAAGCCCGCTCATTTCTATTTCTGCTCAGCCACTGCACACCGTGAGACCGGAGTGAAGAAGGTTACCAAGAAAGATGCTGTCGTGATGCATCTGGGAAGCCTTGAGGAGAGCAATGAGCGCACAATCAACCGCCTGCTGGTAAAGGAAGTGGTGCCTTGCTGCCAACTTCAGATGGGAATGACCGAACTTGCTCCCGGAAGCACCTGGAACACCATGCCTGCACATACCCACGACCGCCGTATGGAGGTTTATTTCTATTTTGAGGTGCCCGACGGGGCGGCTGTGTGCCACTTCATGGGAGAGCCTCAGGAGACCCGCCATATCTGGATGCACAATGAGGAGGCGGTTATTTCGCCGCAGTGGAGCATCCATTCCGCTTGTGCTACCCGCAATTATACCTTCATCTGGGGGATGTGCGGCGAGAACGACGACTACAACGACATGGACTGGGTGGCTACCGATCAGTTGAAGTAATCTCTTAATTGCAATGAAAAAGCTGATATTTTTACTAATTGGTGCGGCCATCGTTTCCGCAGCCTGCTCGCAGAAAAACAAGGACCCGAAAGTAATGGCCCGCGAAGTGCCTGAGCGTGCCGACGACTTTGTTTTCGAGAACAACCTTATTGCCGGACGTATATACGGCAAGGCTCTGGAAGGGAATCCTACCTCGCCGGGAATCGACATCTGGGTGAAACTGCCCGGTAAACTGGTTGCCGACGAATGGTACAAAAACACAGTATCTCCCGGCGCGGATCCGACTTATTACCATCACGATCACGGCGGAAAGGATTGCTATAAGGTGGCTGTGAGCCTCGGAGGCGGTGCATCCGTGCCATTTGTAGACAGCACCATCTGCTATCCTGCCACCAATTACCGCAGTGGCGAAATCCTCAGTCAGACTGCCGACGAAGTCACTTTCGTAATCCATTACCCAGAGTGGCAGGCGGGCGGCGTGAACGTAAAACTCGACAAAAAGATCACCGTGTTTGCCGACAGCTATTTCTGCAAAGTTGAGGATACCTATACTTTCGACAGGGATTCTCTCGACATCGCAGCAGGCATATTCCGCCACACCAACCTTGAAACCATTGAGGCCGAGGCCTTTGGAGAGGATTATTATGCCATTTGGGAACATGCTTCCGATCAGGAGGTTGAAGCCGAAGACGGCATGATAGGAGTTGCTGTGGTGATGCCTCAGGCGGACACCGTTACGATTGTGGACGGTGGACGTCACGGAGCCTGCATCAAGAGGGTAGCATCTGGGCAGCCTCTGGAGTACTGGTTCGGTTCCTGCTGGAGCAAAGCTCTCATCAAGGGCTCTGCCGAGTGGTTTGAGCTTGTGGCAAATCTCTGATCTCAGTACATACAAAATTCTTTGCTATCTTTGTAGGCTATAACACTTTGACTGATACTCAATGAAGCCTACAAAGATTCTACTTATCCTTGCCGGACTTGCATGTGTGGTGTTCTGTGCCTGCACGGGCCAAGATTCGGATGCCGATCTATACAAAGATCTTCCGTTCGCTATGGAAAGGATTCAGGCTCCCTCGATTCCTTCCCACAGCGTCTGCATCAGCGATTTTGGCGGTGTCGGCGACGGGACCACACTCAATACGGAAGCTTTCGCGCAGGCGATCGACGCCCTCGTGCAGAAGGGGGGCGGACGTCTCGTAGTTCCTGCCGGCATCTGGCGCACCGGCCCTATCGGCCTGAAGAGCCATATTGAACTCTATGTCAGCAAAAATGCAGTGCTGGTTTTTGATCCCGATCAGGATCTTTATCCCATTATCGATACGAATTTCGAAGGTCTGGATGTGCGTCGCTGCCTTTCTCCCATCCATGCGGAGGGTGCGACCGACATTGCAATCACCGGAGGTGGCGTAATCGACGGCAGCGGGGAGTTCTGGCGCGAAGTGAAACGCCGCAAAGTGTCCGATGATCAATGGAAAACCATCCTGAAGCGTGGCGGAGTGCTTTCAGATGACGGAAAAGTCTGGTTTCCCGATGAGGGATACAGGAAGGCCCGTGCCACCGCCGGCAGCTTGAACTTTCCCGATCCTTCGCTGGATGAGAACGAAATCAAGACCTTCCTCCGCCCGGTGCTGGTTTCGCTGCGGAACTGCGAGCGCGTCCTGCTTCAGGACTGCACATTCCAGAACAGCCCTTGCTGGAACATTCATCCCCTTTGGTGTAAAGACGTCATAATCAGGAATATAAATGTGCGCAATCCGCATTATTCCGCCAATGGCGACGGGATTGATATCGACGCCTGCGAGAATGTCATCCTTACCGGGTCAACTTTCGATGTAGGAGACGATGCCATCTGCATCAAATCCGGAAAGGATGCCGACGGACGCCGCCACGCCCGCAAATGCCGCAATCTGATCATCTCCGACTGCACTGTTTATCATGGTCACGGAGGTTTTGTGGTTGGCAGCGAAATGTCCGGAGGGGTGGAAAACATCCGCGTGAGCGACTGCCGCTTCATCGGGACTGATGTCGGCCTGCGATTTAAAAGCACCCGGGGCCGCGGAGGCCTGGTCAAGGATATCTGGTGCGATCGCATCTATATGAAGGATATTGTGGCTGAGGCTATTACGTTTAATCTTTACTACGCCGGCGTTTCTTCTACAGAAAAGGCTTTGCTTGATTCGGGAACTGATGGCCCGGCCGCCGTATCGCTTCCCCCTGTTGACGAGACAACTCCCCGGATGCGCGATATTCACTTTTCGAATATTGTTTGCTCAGGAGCCCGGCAGGCCATCTACATAAACGGTCTTCCCGAACTGCCCCTTAGCGGTATCTCTCTCACGGACAGCCACTTCTCCGCCGACAAAGGCGCAGAAGTGCACTTCGCGCAGGACGTTACTTTCAATGGAGTTTACGTCAACGGTACCCTGCTGAGCGGTAATACCTTGTGATACAACATTTTAACGGTTCTGTCTCTGGTGAAAATGCACCAGAGATGAAATAGGCAAGTGTATGATAATTAGGAAGATACAACACAGTGCTTGGGCTGGAATGCTGCTGGCGGCTGTATGGCTGCTCTGCAGCTCTTTTACCGTTCACATGATGGGAGATTCCACCATGGCGGAGAAGGATCTTAAGGGGGGCGCCAACCTGGAGAGGGGATGGGGGATGATGTTCCAGAATTTCCTTGACGATGGGGTGACGGTGAAAAACTTCGCACAGAACGGGCGCAGCACCAAGAGTTTCATCGATCTGGGTCTTTGGGACAAGGTGAAAGACTCCATGCAGCCCGGCGACTGGCTGTTCATCCAGTTCGGGCATAATGATTCCAAGGCGGATGATCCCGCACGCTACGCAGCCCCCTTCGGTGCCTATCAGGAGAACCTCAGGATGTTTGTCCGCGCTGCAAAGGCTGCCGGCGTGAAACCTGTTCTGCTCACTCCCGTTGCGCGACGTTGGTTCAAGGACGGGGTGCTCGACAGAAATTGCCATGCCGACTATCCCGCTGCAATGAAGCAGGTGGCTGCTGACGAAGGTGTTCCTCTTCTGGATATCACTACTGCTACCCTCGACTGGCTGGAAGCCTTGGGAGATGAAGGCTCAAAGCCATATTTCATGATCAGCACCGGAAAGAATGACAATACTCATACTGTTGCCTGCGGAGCACGGAAGGTGACGGAAATTGTGTGTGAGAAAATAAGGGAACAACTCCCCGAAATTGCTGCGCATCTTGTCCGTTACGATATCGTGGTGTCCGCCGATGGACATGGGGATTATCTGACTGTGCAGGAAGCCATAAATGCCGCTCCGGACTATAGCCACAGTGAGTTTACGCATATACGCATTCGTGCCGGCGTTTATAATGAGATGGTTACCATCCCCCATAACAAGTTCCGTTTGCATATCAGTGGAGAGGGGGCCGGCAAGACAGTTATTTCCTATGGGAAATATGCCAAGCAGCAATGGCCGGGACGTGGTTTCAATGTAGGAACATCAGGCAGTGCCAGCGTCTATATCCATTCCAGCTACGTGACGATGGAAGACCTTACCATCGCGAACAGCGCCGGTGAAGGAAAGGATATAGCTCAGGCAGTCGCTCTTTTTACTGACGGCGATTTTCTTTTCTTTCATCGCTGCAGCTTCATAGGAAACCAGGATACGGTGTACACCTATGGCCGTTATGGCAAAGACGGCGGCATCAAGCGCAACTATTTCCTTGACTGCTATATCGAGGGCACGACAGATTTTATTTTCGGCCCATCCATAGCGTTTTTTGAGAACTGTACCATACATAGCAAAAAGAACAGTTATGTGACTGCTGCATCGACGCTTCCGGGACAGAAATACGGGTACGTTTTCCGGGGTTGCAGACTGACTGCTGCCGATGGAATCGACAAATGTTATCTCGGCCGCCCTTGGGGAGCTTACGCCAAAACCGTATTCATTGAGTGCGAGTTGGGTTCCCACATTGTAAAAGAAGGTTGGCACGACTGGGAAAAACCCGGTAAGGCGGATACCAAAAAGAATTCATATTACGCTGAATACAAGTGTTTTGGTCCCGGTGCTGCCAGTGCCAGGGAGCGAGTGCGCTGGTCACATCAGCTCAGCGACCGACAGGCCGCGGAGTACAGCTTCGAAAAGGTGATGTATCAGAGCCAGGATGGCATCCGCTGGGATCCCCGCCCTGCTGCCTCTGCTGCCGCTGCTGATTCGAAAGTTGCTGATAATAAATGATTTAATGGTTTTGTCTCTGGTGAAAATGCACCAGAGATGATATAGGGAAAGTGATGAGAATCAATAAGATAGGAATCATGGTTGGGCTGGTGGCCCTGTTGTTCTGCTCTTGCAGGGAGCGGGAGTTGCTGTCGCAGCGCATGGTGGAGTCGGAGATGCGGCGTTGCCCGACGGCGGCGGATCTGGACGGCATGAACGGCAGGCTGAAGTGGAACTATACTACCGGTCTGGAACTGCTGGCGTTTTTGGATGCTGCCGACAATTATGGTTTTGGCAAAAAGGCCACCGCGAAAGGCAAAGGGCCGGGCGGTGACCCGCAAGGGGCCGACCATCCCGGCATTGCCTCTCCGAAGTCCGACGCCCCTGCCGCAGCAGGCAAAGGGCCGGGCGGTGACCCGCAGGAGATCTATGCATATGTTGATGCATGGTACGATGCGATTATCCGGGAAGACGGCAGCGTGGGGGCGAACTACAGGCGCGCCAATTACAACCTTGACCATATCTGTCCGGCACGCACGCTTTTTAAACTATACGATATTACCGGCAGGCAGAAGTACCGCGCTGCCTTGGACAGCATCTATCTGCAGGTGCAAAGGCAGCCCCGTACGGAGGCCGGCCCTTTCTGGCATAAGGCCGTTTATCCGCATCAGGTCTGGCTTGATGGCTTCTATATGGCGGAGCCGTTCTATGCGCAATATAGCGCGACATGCCTGAACAGCACCCATGAAAAGTATGTAAACTTCGACGACATCGCAGACCAGTTCCGGGTTGCATGGAGCAAATGCTACGATTATTCTACCGGACTTCTGCGCCATGCTTGGGACGAGGACGGGGGCATGTTCTGGTCTGATCCATATACCGGACAGTCGGCCCACAGCTGGGGACGAGCCATGGGATGGTACACCATGGCCCTGGTGGATGTGCTGGATTTTATGCCGGAGGATCATCCTGCACGAAAGGACTTGCTGGGAATGCTTCGAACCATTCTTGAAACGCTGCCGAGATATGCCGACAAGAAAACTGGTATGTGGTATCAGGTGCTGGACTGCCCCGGCAGGGAAGGGAACTACATTGAATCCACATGTTCGTCGATGTTTACCTATGCCTATCTGAAAGCGGCGACTAGGCAGTGGATACCACGGGAGTGGCTCAGTTTTGCCAGGAAAAGTTACAAGAATCTGGTGCGTGCTTTTATCCGTGAGGATTCCGACGGGACCATAAGCCTGACGCAATGCTGCGCAGTGGCGGGGCTCGGCGGCAAGGAGCACCGCAGCGGAGATTATGACTATTATATCAACGAAAAGATAACCGAAAACGATCCCAAGGGCGTAGGGCCTTTTATATGGGCATCGATCATCTACGAACAATTATGAAACAAGTGAAACTGATACTCGCTGCGATGGCCATTCTGTGCCTTGCAGCCTGCGGACCGGAAAAGAAATCCGGCAGTTCCGGATCTTCTTTAAAAGCACCCGAAGGCGTGAAACTCAACAGCACGACCTCAGGAGGATTTGTTTTCAAATGGAACAAGGTCGATGCCGCGCTTTCGTATGATTGGCAATTGCTGGACGGGGGGAATTCACGAGTAAAGAGTGGTAATGAAACCCGTATGTATGTAACTGTGAGTGGAATAGAGAGTGGAGTGCAGTACAGTTTCCAGGTACGCAGTGTTGGAGAAAACGGTGTTTCCGACTGGTCGGAGAAAATTCCTGCAATGCTGGAAGGCGGCGGGGACCCGGGTACGGACCCTGATCCTGCGGATGAAGAGACTTATGCGCTGTTCAAGATTCCGGCTGCCGAGGATGAAGACGCCCTTCTGCGCGCATTCCCCGGAGCGGAAGGCTGCGGAATGTTCACTACCGGCGGCCGCGGCGGCAAGGTGCTGCATGTTACGAGCCTTGCGGACAGCGGGCAGGGATCCCTTCGCTGGGCAGTTTCCCAAAGCGGTGCCCGCACGGTGGTCTTCGATGTCGCCGGGGTAATCCACCTCAAGGATAATCTGGTCATCAAGAATGACAGCCTTACTATAGCGGGACAAACGGCACCCGGAGACGGAATATGCATAGCCGACTGGAGCGTGCAGAACGAGGCCGACAATGTTATCATCCGCTTCATGCGCTTCCGCATGGGAGACGTGGCGGCAAAAGCATACAAGGATGCCATGACCGATGCTCAGTGGCAGGCTCTCGTGAATTCCAGTTCACCTTCCCTGCCCATGGAAGATGCCATCTGGGGCAGGAACCATTCGGATATCATCCTCGACCATTGCTCCATGAGCTGGTGCATAGATGAGTGCGCCTCCTTCTACGATAATACCAATTTCACCATGCAGTACTGCATCCTTGCAGAAAGCCTGAACAATTCCTACCATCCCAAAGGTGCTCATGGCTACGGAGGCATATGGGGAGGTCAAGGTGCCTCTTTCTCGCATAATCTGATAGCGCATCACACTTCGCGTACTCCGCGTCTTTGCGGCAGCCGTTATACCGGGCAGCCCGCGAAAGAAAAAACTGAAGTGGTAAACAATGTATTTTATAACTGGAAAGGCAACGGAGGATATGCCGGCGAAGGCGGATCATTCAATTTCATCGGCAATTACTATAAACCCGGTCCCGCGACTTGCGATCGCACGCAGGTGGTGAACCGCATATTCGCTCCGGATCCGGATGACGGGAAAAATAATAACACCAAAGGAACATGGGGGACATTTCACTTGAGCGGCAACGTGTTCGACACCGGGTGTTCGGCGATGTCATCTTCGCAGAAAGCCCTTTGCAATAATGTAAACAGCGACAATTGGGTCGGTTTGCAGCCAAGCAGCACACCTTCCGTGGAAATCAAGAGCGAGACAGCCTTCGACATTTCGGTGAACGGAAGCAGCGTTAAAAAACAGCTCGCTGCCGATGCTTATGCCAGAGTGCTTTCCCTTGCAGGCGCAAGCCTGGTGCGCGATGCGGTAGATGAAAGGGTTGTGTCGGAAGTGCGCAGCGGAACTGCTGCTGCCGGCAGCAAGGGCCTGATTGATTCTCAGACCCAGGTGGGAGGATGGCCATCTTATTCTGCATCGGAGGAGCAGATTTCTGCCTTGAAGGATTCCGATGGAGACGGCATTCCCGATACATGGGAAGATCAGTTCGGCCTTTCGAAATTCAACCCTTCCGACGGAGCTAAAATCAGCCTCGATCTTGGCAAACGTTATACTAATCTGGAAATGTACCTGCACTGGCTTGTAAAGGATATAATTGCAGGTCAGTAAATATTTTCGTGCCCGTGCACGGAAATATGAAAAATTATTCCTATATTTGGCGGCCACAAATAATTAATAGCACAATATCAATCAGTTATAAACCAATGAAAAGTTTAGCAAAGAAAGTATTTCTTACGCTTCTCTGCCTTGGAACTGGTATCGCCCTTTCGGCCCAGACAACCATCAAGGGTGTGGTCTCCGATGAGAATGGTGAACCTCTCATGGGTGCCGGTGTCTTTGTAGAAGGCACCTCCACTGGAACGGTCACCGGTCTCGACGGAGACTATGAGCTTACGGTTCCAGCAGGTGCAGCGAATCTGGTGTTCTCTTTCATCGGACTTGCCGACCAGACGATTGCAATCGCCGGCCGCACGCAAATCGATGTCGTGATGAAAGCAGATGACACATTCCTCGACGAAGTCGTGGTCGTGGGTTATGCAACGGTAAAACGTCGCGACCTTCTCGGTTCGGTTTCATCCGTCAATTCGGAAAAACTGACGGAGCAGCCGGTCACAACGGTGAGCCAGGCCCTTTCCGGCAAGATGGCGGGTGTTACCGTCACCACCACCGAGGGGGACCCCGATGCCGATATCAAGATCCGCGTCCGCGGAGGCGGATCCATCACGCAGGACAACTCTCCTCTTTACATCGTTGACGGATTCCCGGCAGAGTCGATCAATGACATCTCCGCCTCGGAAATCCAGAGCATTGATGTGCTGAAAGATGCTTTCTCCACCGCAATCTACGGAAGCCGCGGTGCGAACGGTGTCGTTATCGTAACCACCAAGAGCGCTGCCAAGGGTGAAAAGGTCTCCGTCAAGTTCAATACCTACTACGGACTCAAGACCATGGCCCACAAGAGCGCAATCCAGCCTATGGACGTGGAGAATTTCGTCAAATTCCAGTACGAAGCCGCGCTTCTTCAGGGCAATCTGTCGAGCGTCTATACTCCTAATTTCGGCGGCTTCTCCGACATCGGCCTGTATTCCGGAATGAAGGGCAACGACTGGATCGACGCCGTGTTCGGACGCACGGGATCAACTTTCTCCGCAGACATGTCGGTCTCCGGCAGCGGCGAAGGGTACAACTGGACCCTTGGCTATGCCCATATCGGCGACCGTGCTATCATGATCGGATCCGACTACAGCCGCGACAATCTCAATTTCAAGGCCAACTTCAAGACATCCAAGACCACGAGCATCGATGCGAGCATCCGCTATTCCCGCGTGAACGTGAGCGGCGCTGGAGCCAACAGTCTCAATGACAAGGGTACCACATCCGGCAACGGACGTCTCAAACACGCAGTTCAGTACACTCCTATTCCAATCGGCGGGGGTGGGGACGAGAATGCCGATGAATCCCTCTACGGCGACAGCGTGCAGCCTCTGCAGAGCGTTGCCGACAACGACAGCAGGAGACTCCGTACCTCTCTGAATGCCAACGCTGCGTTCAATTGGAAAATCCTTCCCGACCTTCGGCTCAAGATAGAAGGCGGCATGGAAGACTGGCGTCAGAGCGACGACCATTTCTACGGCCTTTCCACCAAATATTCGGCACAGGACAGCAAGTACGCCGGAACCCCTTCGAGCGAACACAAGGAGGCTTTCCGCACCAAGTACCGCAACACCAATACCCTGAACTACGATTTCAAGAATGTCCTGAACAGCGAAGACCATCAGCTTACGGCTCTCGTAGGACAGGAAACCACCATCACAAAGTCCAATTCAATCACCATGATGGTGGACGGTTTCCCCGTATTTTTCGATTCGGCCCTGGCGTGGAACTACATGTCATCCGCAGCCGGAAAATCCCTTTCCGACGGTTCTGTGCTGAATAATACCGCGGTGAGCAACAACTACGCTGCAAGCGATGCACTGATATCTTTCTTCGCACGTGTCAACTATGACTACAAGCGCAAATACTCCATAGGTGCGACATTCCGTGCCGACGGTTCTTCCAAGTTTGCACATCCATGGGGCTTCTTCCCCTCGGCTGCAGCATCCTGGACCATCTCCAACGAGCCCTGGATGGAGAATTCCCGCGGCTGGCTCGACCAGCTGAAGTTGCGCTACAGTTTCGGTACCGCCGGTAACAACAATATCCCTTCCGGACAGATCAATAAAGAGTATCAGTCACATTCTACTTCCTACACCAGTGTGGGCGGAAGCTATATGTCAACCAAGATTACCGACAGCAAACTCGTGATGAACAATCCCGACCTGCGCTGGGAGACGACCTATACGCATAATATAGGTTTGGATTTCGGGCTGTTCGGCGGAAAACTCAACGGTAGCGTCGAGGTCTATCAGAACGATACCAAGGACCTGCTCATCAACTTCCCTATCTCGGGTGCAGGTTATCAGACACAGTTCCGCAATGCCGGTTCAACGCGCAACCGCGGTGCCGAACTCACCCTGAACGCACCCATCATTACCAAGAAAGACTTCTCGCTGAATATCAGCGCCAACGTTTCGTACAACAAGAACGAAGTGGTAAGTCTTTCAGGCTTGGAGAACATCTCGGCCAAGTCAGGATGGGCCGGCGGCAACCAGCTCAACGTGGATTATCTCGTGGAGCCCGGCAAGCCTCTCGGAAACATGTATGGTTATGTTTGCGACGGATTCTACACTGCCGACGACTTCACCGGCTATGTGGACGGAAAGTGGGTGCTTAAAGATGGCGTAGCCGACGACAGTTCCCTTATCGGAACCCTGATGCCCGGTGCGCTCAAGCTCAAGAACATCGACGGCTCCGACGACAACAAGATCACGACCGCCGACATGAAGGTGATCGGCAATGCCATGCCCGATTTTACAGGTGGTTTCTCGCTCAGCGGTTATTACAAGGGATTTGATTTCAGCGCCAACTTCAATTACATGATAGGCAATGACGTTTACAACGCCAACCTGATCGAGTTTACCTCCACCCGCGGACAGAAGAACCGCAATCTCATCAACATGATGGATGTGGACAATCGCTGGACCATGGTTGACTGGAAAACGGGAGAACTTATCACCGACCTTGAGACCCTCAAGACCGTGAATGCCGGCAAGACCATGTGGCATCCGCTCATCAACCAGGGGATCTTCTCCGACTGGGCTGTCGAGGACGGATCGTTCCTCCGCCTGCAGAGCCTGACCATCGGATACACCCTGCCCGAGAATCTCACTCAGAAGGTGCATCTGAAGAAGACCCGCGTTTATGTTACCGGCACCAACCTCTTCTGCCTCACCGGATATTCCGGATATGACCCCGAGGTTGATACCCGCCGTGCCACGCCTCTTACCCCCGGTGTGGACTATTCCGCTTATCCCAAGAGCATCGGCTTCGTGGCCGGTCTCAATCTGACTTTTTAATTGTAGGTGAAGATGAAAAAGATTTTGAATTTCGTACTTTGCATTGCGGCAGCCGCGTGCCTTGTATCATCTTGCGACAACCTGCTCAAACCCGAATCTCCGTCATCCTACGAAACTTCGGCGGTGTATTCCAACTATACTCTTGCCGAGAACGCCATTTTCGGGATATCCCATGCATTCGGCATCGACAAATCGTACCGTAACAGGCTGCTTGCCTGGTATGGTTTCAATACCGACATTGAGTGGTATAACACATATAATCTCGGCAATGACAACGATAAGTCTGAGATTGGCGTTTATGATTGCCTTCCCGACAATAGCCAGCTCAACGAGGCCGAGGGGATATTCACTATAATGTATACTGCCATCGAGCGTGCCAATCTTGCTATTGAGGGCCTGCGTGAATACGGAAACGTGAAAGAGAAGGATGACATGGCCTATCTTCTCGGTGAAGCGCTGACGCTCCGCGCCATGCTTTACTACGACCTTTGCAAGGCATGGGGAGACGTTCCTGCCCGTTTCGAATCCGTAAAGGCCGAAACCATCTACCTGCCCAAGTCGAGCCGCGAAGTGATATTCAAGCAGATACTGTCCGACCTCGACGAGGCTGTAGGATATCTGCCTTATCCCGGCAAGACTACGGCCACCAGCCGTACCGACCGCATCAACAAAGTGTTTGCGGAAGGCCTCTACGCCCGTATCGCCCTGATGGCTTCCGGATATGCGCTTCGTCCCGACGAGGGACAGGTCGGCAAGGGAGATCTCGGTTCTGTGAGCCTTCCCTACGATCCCGAACTTCAGCAGGCCGTGCTTTATCCGAAGGCTCTTGCACATCTCAAAGACGCTATTGCAAACGGAGGCTGCCGCCTGGATACCGATTACGAAGGCTACTGGAAGCGTCAGAGCGCACAGAAGAACATCCCTTTCGACGGGGAAACCCTGTATGTGATTCCCTTCGGAGAGGCCCGCGGCCAGTGGAACAACTATTTTGCGGTGCGCGCCGGAAAATACACCCGCTACAACACCTATAAGGATGCACGAGGCGGTTCTGCCGGACCTCTTCCTTATCTGTGGTGGAAGTATGATGCGCGGGATGTCCGCCGCGATATTACCTGCGTGAACTACAAGTGGGACGATGAAACCGACGAACTGATTCCCGCAGGAATCGCTTCCTGGTATTTCGGCAAGTACCGTTTCGACTGGCAGGGCAAACCCGCCAGCAGTGCCGACGACGGTGTGAAGCCCGTGGTGATGCGCTACTCCGACGTGCTTCTCATGGCCGCCGAAATCGAGAACTTCCTGAACGGCCCCACCACCGATGCCAAGAATTGGCTTCTGCAGGTTCGCAGCCGTGCTTTCAAGGGCAATGAGGATGTGGCTGAAACTTATGTTAACGGCCTCACTTCCAAGGATGCTTTCCAGAAGGCCATCGAAGATGAACGTGCCCTCGAGTTCTGCGGCGAGTTCCTCCGCAAGGCCGACCTCATCCGCTGGAACAAACTCAAGAGCAACCTCGATGCAGCCAAGACTGAACTGCAGAACCTTCGTGCTCGCACCGGGGATTATGCCGGTGCAAACGATGACATCTGGTATCAGTATGACGATGATACCGAAACCATTGCTATCTGGGGATTCAATGCTGGCGAAAATGCCAAGCCCGCCGGAAACTGGACAAAGAAAACCCAGTATTTCTCCAAGACCGTCGGTGACGACACCAAGCCTACGGGGCTTTATGATGCCAGAATCAACGGCATTTATTCTCATGGCGACCAAATGGAATGGTACATGTACTGGCCGATTTTCAACAGCCAGATTACGAACAGTCAGGATTATCTCGTAAACGACTATTACTACTATGAATAAGATAAAATTTTTCATCGTAGCCCTCGCCGGGCTGTTTGTTGCGGCATGTGTCGGCAACAATGCCTTTGAGGAGATAACCAGCGTTCCGCTGAAGAAGTGTCTTGAGCCTACGAACCTGTCCGCAAACGTGGATGAGAACACGGGAGTTACGACCACTTTCAAATGGAACGTCACCGGTGAAGCAGAGAATTATATCCTTAAAGTTACTACGGTGGAAGGTGCCGAAGTGCTGTACGACACCCTTGCCCCGGCGCAGATTCCCTATGTGGTGGATCTTGAGGCCGACGGCAAATACTCTTTTACCGTGCAGGGCATAGCTTCCGGACGCGAAGATTCCGAGATTGCGCAGTATGACGGCACGATCAAAACCTACGCAATAAAGGACAATCTTTTCCTTACCCTCGTGGGCAAGACTTCGGACAGCGTCACCCTTTCATGGTCGAAGGATGCCGATGACTATAAGGATGTTTCGCACCTGGAGGCTACTCCGGTTTCGAATCCGGAATTGAAAGCCGTCACCCTCGATCTCGAGGACAATGAGGCTGCAAGGACCGCGGCAACGGCTACCATTACTGGTCTCCAGCCTTCTACCCAGTACTGCATCGTGCTCTTCTTCAAGAGTGCAGGCCGCGGAAATGTCACCGTGTGGACATCTCCCGCCCAGGGAACGCTCACCAAGGTTACTACCGTTGAGGCTCTTAAAGAAATTATGACCAACGGAGGCGAAGCCTACCTCGGAACGGAGGGATCTCCTTACGTTGTGAGCTCCGTGATACCTACGGCAGGATTCAAGATCTACGGCGAAACCGATGCGGAAGGCAAACGTCCCGTGATCCAGACTCTCGTGAGCATGAAGGAAGCCCTCGCGGACCAGGAGTTCTACTTCGAGAACGTGGACCTCACCGGCGGCAACGGCTCCCATTCCTATATCATGCAGAAAGCTGACGGCGGAGACGAGACCATCACTGCGAAATTCGTCAACTGCGGCATCTACGGATACTCTTCAGGTCTGGTGAACCAGAACAAGAACGGAAAGATGACCTTTACGGAGCTCTCCTTCGAAGGGTGCGATATGTATGATATCAGCGGTGGCGAAGGCATCAATATCCGTAAGAACGCCGACATCAAGAAGATAGTGTTCAAGAACAACACTATCTGGGATGCATTCACCTGCTTTATCCGTATCGATTCCACTGTTCCGGTGGGTGAATTCGTGTTCGAAAACAATCTGCTGAAGAAGAATTCCATCACCGGGAAGGGCGTGTTCTATGTGCGCAGCAGTGCCTGGACGAGCCTTTCTCTCAAGAAGAACATCCTTTTGTGGGAAGACGGGGCTGCCACCGAGTTTTTTGCCGGCGACACCGTTCTTCCGGGAACTCTCGACGCTGCAGACAACTATGCATACCAGGTCGGCGAGAAATTCTTCGAAAAACTCTCCGCAGCCAACGGCAAGTTCACCGTGCTTTCCGAAGACCCTTGCTACAACTCCAAGGGCAACGTGTTCAATCTGAGCGTTTCTGCCATGCAGCAGGATCAGATTGGTCCTTCAAAGTGGTGGAATGCCTTCGTGGAGCCGGTCGAAGACCTTACGCTGGAAGCTATTGAAACTCCTCACACATGGGATCTTTCCGACGCCACCCTCTTTGCGGGCGACAACACCAAATCTAAGGTGCGTGACGGGCTGCTTCTCGTTGCATCGAGCGAGTGCCCCATGAACCTGGACGGAGGCATCACATTCAATGCTGCCGCCGGTGCCGTGGGTAAAAAGGGTGTTCCTTCCGACGGATATCTTGCCTTCAAGGTTACCACAGCAGGTTCCGTAGTGTTCAAGAGTGAAGATACTTCATCTTCCAGCAGCCAGATTCTTGTGGCACTTGGCGATGCCGACGGTGCAAGCGCATCCGTCAAGGGCGGAGCCTTCGCCGGAACCAACAAGGTGGTATTGAGCGGCATTACCGGAGAATCCATGGTGTACCTCTATCCTACGGGCCCCTGCAAGATTTCGGCCCTCGCATGGTCTGCGGACCAGTCGGTGCCGAACACTTCCCTTGCTACACCGGAACTTAGCATTTCTGTCGATGAGGTGAATCAGGGAGATGCGACCGAGGTTACCGTAAGTTGGAACGCTGTCGAAAGCGCTGCAGATTACAGTGTCAGCTTCAATAAAAAGACAGAAACCGTCACGGAAACATCTTTCGTGATAGAGGCTTCTGCCGTTGCGGCCCTCGCTGCAGGAAGTTATCCCATAACGGTTGTAGCCAATCCTGCTTCATCCGACATCTATAATACCCCTTCTTCCGAAGCGGTTGCAGTGCTGTCGGTGCTCGGAGGCGGCGGCGTCCCGGTTGAGAAGACTCTGGAATGGGATTTCAGCTCGAAGGAATGGCAGGATACGTTCGTTGCCTTTGATACAGGCAATGTCGGTCCGGGGAAAGATATCACCGCGGACTGGGATTTTACCATTGACGGACTCAACTTCTATTGCAAGGGCGACAAGAACCGCTACGGTGCGACTTATCTGCAGACCGGCGGTTCGGGCAGCAAGACAAAGCGCGTGTTCACATTCACCGCTCCTGCAGCCGGAACGCTTACG
>CACXHM010000128.1 GCA_902767465.1 uncultured Bacteroidia bacterium | reverse complement strand
GAAAAGGGTAAGGTCAAGCCCAAGGTCGTATTGCCATGTTGTTTCCCATTTGAGTTTGGGATTGGCTGTGCTCGAAGGGGACATTCCCATCACTTCACTGCCGCCGGAAGCATAATAATTCGTGGTCAGCGTGGCGAGGGCTGCATAGGTGGAGATGCGGTCGTTTCCTGAAGCACCGGCACTCAGACGCACCTTGGCGTTGTCGAGCCACGACCTGGACCAGTCCATCCACGGTTCTTCGACCGGACGCCATGCAATGGAGGCAGACGGGAACCAGCCTACCCGGTTCTTCTCATAAAACTTGGAGGATGCGTCGGAACGCAGGTTGAAAGTCAGGTAGTAGCGGCTTTTATAGTTGTAATTGATGCGCCCGAATGCAGAAAGTCGCGTGCTTTGTGTCGTGCTCTGGACGGGATCCTCGATTATCCCTGCCTTGCTCAAATCGTATGCCTTGGTGCTGCCGTCATTGAAATCGTACCCGGAAATACGCATATTGTCGGTATTATAGAGGTTGGCTTCAACTCCACCCATCGCATCGAGGTGATGTCCACTGCTGAAATCATGGTTCCAGGTAAGGGTTGCATTGGCGTTATAGCTGTAGGTGGATACCTGACGATAGTTGCCGTAGCCATTGCGCGAACTTCCCCAACGGGATTTGTAGCTATAATATTCTTTCAGGTTGGATGAAGACGTGTTCCCGGACGCAGACGCCCTGAACCGGAGTTCGGGTAGGATGTTCCACTCGAAATAGGCATTTCCCATGGTTCTGTCATACACTGTACGCCGGAAAGTCTCAGTAGATACAAGATCCTGAAGAGTAGTCCATCCTTTTGGATAATCCGTGTCGGAATCCGACCAGAATTCGAGTGGCCGTTCCAGATAGATCATCTGGATGAGCCCGCTGTTTCCAAGTTCGCCACCGCCGGATGCCACGGCTCCGTTGGAGATACTGCGTGAAAAACTGGCGGATGCGCCTACCTTAACCTTGGCATTGATGGCATGATCCATCTTCAACTGGGCATTGTAACGATCATATCCATTGTTTATCACAAGACCATCCTGGTCGAGAAACCCGACGCTGGCAAAGAGTTGCGTTCCCTTTCCAACCCGACCGGAAACAGACACGTTATAGTTCTTCATCAGGGCGTTGCGATAGAGAAGTTTCTGCCAGTCGAAGTATTCAAAACCGGAGGCATCCTTCGGGGTGTCCTGCACACCGTCGCCGTCGGTATCCGTGCCGTAATAATACCATCCATAATCAGTACGGTTGAATCGGTATGCCATGTATTCCTGAGGTGTGAGCATCTGTATGTACTTCGGCACCATCTGTAATCCCCAGGATGCATCGAGGCTCACAACAGTTTTTCCGCCGATGCCGGTGCCGCTTTTGGTGGTTATGATAACCACTCCGTTGGCGCCCTGTGCACCGTAAATTGCAGTTGCGGAAGCATCTTTCAGAACTTCGATGGAGGCAATATCCGAGGGATTAAGGAAAGACATCGGATCGTAGGAACCGGTACCGGTGGATGAAGAACTGGCGATCTCTCCAGAGGAAATGTCCATCTGCATGCCGTCAATCACGAAAAGCGGCGTAGTGCCTGCATTGATGGAGTTGTTTCCACGGATCTTGATCTGGAACCCGGACCCCGGTTCCCCGGATTGTGACGTGATGCTCAGTCCAGCAACATGACCTTGAAGTGCACCAAGGGCGTTGTTGCTGCCGGTTTTTCGGAGGTCATCTGCTTTTATGGATGCTACAGATCCGGTAAGATCCCGCCTTAACTGCTTGCCGTATCCGATTACAACGGCATCTTCGAGGCTCATCGCATCCGCTTCGAGCACCACCTCGAGAGTAGTCTGGGAATCAATGCGAATTGTCTGGGGTTTCATTCCTATAAGACTGAAAGTCAGGTTTTTCCCTTTTAGGAAGCGAATACTCCACGCCCCTTCGGCATCGGTCATGGTAGCATCGGTGCTGCCCTCATAGTAGACGGCAACACCGGGCAGAGCCTCTCCTGAAGTATCTACTACGCGGCCGCTGACGAACTGTTGTGCGAACGACGTTGTACACCAGAGCAGCATCAGAATGATAATATTTGATATCCTTTTCATCATTTATCGCTGTTATTTGAAAATGGCATCAGTGTTCTTGAAAGTCTTGAACCCGGCTTCGGATGCGGTAGTAACCTTTTTTCCCGCTATCGAAAGGTTTTCGAAGACAACCCCCTTGATACTGTGTTCTGCGCTGTCGTACCCGGCAAGGAAATTTCCCTTGGGAGGCATGACCCCGAGCGAGATGTTCCGGAAAGTGATTCCTTCGATGTAGCCCGGAGTCCACGTGACATCATTGCCGATATTGTATCCGCTGTTGATGATGGTTATGTAAATTCCATATTCTTTGGGATCTTCGAGCCACATATTTTCGTACAGAATGTCGTGCACCCTGCCTCCGGCACCGTTCTGCAAACCTATCGCCCCCCGTCTGAATTCCTTTGCGCTTCCGGCAGAATGGACTGCGCAGACGTTCCGGAACACCACGTCATGAACATCCTTTCCTGTTTCGTAACCGAGCTCGAAGCTGTTTCCGCAGTTGCGGTTCCAGGCTATGCAATCATCGAATTCCACATCGTAAGTTTCGCCGGAATAGCCCCATTTCTGGCTCTTTACGCAAAATGCATCATCATGGCAGTAGGAGAAGCAACTTTTCACTATCACGTCATTGCACCCCATCACATCGAAGCCGTCGTTTTCGTTTCCGCTGCCGTCAGCCTTGTCGCTGGCAGTTGCAACCACCTTGTATCCTTCTGCCCGGACACCTGTCGATTCAACAATGAAAGTAGTCCAGTTGTTCCGGTTGCGGACCAGAACGTTTTTCATGGTAACGCCTTTGCATTTGTAGAATGTAACGGTGCGGGAGTCGTTGTCTCCGTCATCAAGTATTCCACATCCCTCGATTCCAACATTTTCGCGGCCTACTGCCGAGAGATATCCCTTGACGACCGCCCCGCCTTCGATATATACTTTTTGATTCGAATCGAGAGTTATCTGACCGGCGTCGTAGACGCCTCCGGCCTCAAAGTATTTATAACCGCTTCGGTCCGACGGTTTTTCCTCAACGGGGTTTGCGAAGAGGAAAAGGGGCGAAGCCTCGTCTCCGTTGATTTCTACAACGAAACGGTCGCCCGGTTCCATATACAGGGTAAGCCTGTCGTCTCCCACATTGTACTCCACGTTCCTGTACAATGGCCGAACCACAGCAGATTCAATCTTCTTTACATACGACCGGACCTCAACTTTAACCCTTCCGTCTGCACCGAAAAGGCAGAAGTCCGGTTCGGGCGTTTCATGCACGAGCTGGTTTTCTCCATTCACACTCACAGTAAAACGAGTGGACGGAATCACAGACGGAGAATACCGATAAGTCTCAACCTTTCCGAGTTCTCCGGAAGGCGGCTTCACCTCGGGACCATCTCCGCTTTTACCGCTACCGCATGACAGCAACGCAAAAAGTGCATAAAGTATTGTTATCTTAATTCTCATAACTTGATTTTCAAGCATTTGCCATTATAATCAACAGAATAGCTATTACCGGAAGGAACCGTCACAATCTTTATCTTCCGCGCGGAAAGCATACCTTCGAAGGAGCCGGCACGATCGCCGATTTCAAAAATCCCGGCCGTATCATCAAGGTGGAATCTTATCAAACTATAACGTCCCCGGGCGTAGGCCGTATCCTCTCCTCCATCTTCGTAAAGTTCAAAATCGCCGTCAGCGCCGCGAAAAACTCTCACAAGAAGATCGCCGGCACCGGAACTCCACTGAATGTCAGGCCCTTCCGGAACAATCGCGCCAGCCTTGGCATACAAAGGGATACGCTCGTATGGGGCAGGTTCCATCAGATGCCGGCCCCCGTCGATGTGCCGGCCGGAATACCAGCAATACCAGCCTCCCTCGTTTTCAGGGAAATACACCGTCCTCTGCCTTGCTCCGTGTTCATATACCGGTGCAACCAGAAGGGCAGGGCCGAACATATATTCATCTCCCGTCCTGCAGGCCACGGTATCCTTAGGAAAATCCATCACAAGAGCTCTCATAGGAGTGCCGTCGTGCAGCCAGCTTTCTCCCGCCATAGAGTAGATATACGGCAT
>CACXHM010000127.1 GCA_902767465.1 uncultured Bacteroidia bacterium | reverse complement strand
TCCAAAATGTTTCCTCACAAAGGGGTCGGAGGCGCTGAATATCCGTGCGTGCTTAGCGGAATGGCGGAGGCCTGGGGCGGCCGCATCATCGATTATCCGGAACGCAGGCATTGCTGTGGATTCGGATTCCGCCAGTACCTCGTGAAGGCAAACCGTGGGTATTCCGTTTCCAATACCCACAAGAAATTCGAATCGATGGAACCATATCATCCCGATATGATCATCACAAACTGCCCCGGTTGCCCGTTCTTCCTGGACAGGTGGCAGTATGTAATTTCGGAACAGGAAGGCAAGACCTATGGAGAGAATGGCCATGGCATCCCCGTGTTTACCTACGAAGAACTTGCCGGTCTCGTGCTGGGCGTGGATCCCTGGGATCTTGGGCTGCAGATTCACCAGGTTGGCCCTGAGCCTCTCCTCGATAAAATTGGCATTCCCTATGATCCTGCTGCCAAGTATCTGGGGCTCAACGAGAAGGATATCAAGAAACCCGGGTTGCCTTCGGTATTGAAGTGCTGCTAAAACAGATTTGACATGAGCAAAAACAAAGATATAGTACTTGTCGTAGGCGGCGGAGTCGCCGGTATGGAAACAGCCCGCCAACTCAGGGAACTGGGGCTGGAACCGGTAATTGTCGAAAAGGGATCTTCCCTCGGCGGCCATGTCGCGGAATGGAACTGCCTTTTCCCGGACATGACCCCGGCTGGCAAGGTCGTGGAATCCATTAAGAAGGCTTTGGATGGGGTGGACATGCGCATTGAAACCGAGGTAGCGTCGATCAACCGCCTTCCAAAAGGTTATTCGGTAGTCCTCAGCAATGGGGACGTCCTGCCATGCAGGGCCGTGGTCCTTGCGACAGGATTCAAGTTGTTCGAAGCCGAAAAGAAAGAGGAATACGGTTACGGCATATATGACCATGTCATTACTAACAGGGATTTGGAAGCCTGGTTCAATACCGGAAGCGATGCCCGTGTGCCAGAAAAGCCTGCGGCCCTGGGATTCGTGCACTGCGTGGGTTCCCGTGATATCAAGGCCGGAAATACGCAATGCTCCAAGGTATGCTGCATAACGGCCATCAAGCAGGCCATAGAGATGAAGGAACGTTTTCCGGATGCGGAAATCTACTGTTTCTATATGGATCTGCGTCTGTTCGGACGTAAATACGAAGACTTCTATATCAATGCCCAGAGGGATTACGGGATTCATTTTATCCGCGGCCGCGTTTCTGAGGTGTCCGAAACCATAGACGGCAGGGTCCTGGTGAAAGCGGAGGATACCCTTTCGGGAAAGCCGGTGAAAGTCCGTCTGGACCTTCTGGTGCTTATGGCAGGCATAGTCTGTAACAAAGAGAACCAGCTTCTCGGGCGTGCCATGGGTGTTTCGTCGGATGAAGACGGATTCTTCCGCAGCCGCGACAATATTTCTTCCATCAGTGAGTCCGACAGGCCCGGTATTTTCTTTGCCGGCACCTGTACCGGTCCCAAGACCATTCCCGAGACTCTTGCGGAAGCCCGTAGTGCAGCATTGTGCGTGTATAACTATCTTAAGGCAGGCAAGTGATGGATTTCGGCTTCTCGCTTTCTCCAAGTTCCGCCATCGAACTTGACAAGGTGGACAAATCCCTTTTCGGGAAATTGAGCCGGATCGAGCCGGGTGCGAATACTTGCATTGCCTGTGGCAGTTGCAGCGCCACCTGTACTGCTTCCGGATATTCCGGAATGAGTGTGCGCAAACTTCTTCTGGGATTGCAACGCGGCCGCAATCAGGAAATAGAGCGGATGCTGTCAAACTGTATGCTTTGTGGCAAGTGCACCATGGTTTGTCCCAGGGGAATAAATACCAGAAGGGTGATTCTCACGGTTTGCCGTCTTTATGACAATGTGGAGGGCGAGCTATGATAATCGATCGTTTTACATCAGGATTCCATCCGTTCGTACTCCCGTTCCTGTTCGGGATGATCTTCGTGCTGGGCTATTGTGTTTATGGCATTATCCGCATCCTTTTTCAGCTTCCTCGCGATGACAGGCGTAAGTTCCTTATCAGTCTTGTTACGCCTAAAACCCTGTGGAAGAATATAAAGGATATCTTCCTGAACTGTCTGTTGCACGTTAAACTTTGGAAACGCAACAAGGTTCTCGGTTATATGCACTCCAGCATTGCGTTCGGCTGGTTCATGATCATATTGCTAGGACATATCGAGGTAATGCTTTTCCTGCCTCACCGGATACGTTTCTTTTACTATCCCATCTTCTTCAACTTCTTTGTTGCTGAGACCGAAACCACCATTCAGGGAGCGGTGCTTTTCTTCCTGATGGACTTCTTCCTTCTGATTATACTCAGCGGCATAGCGCTCGCAATGATCAAACGGGTGCGCTCCCGCTGGTTTGGAATGAGGCGTACGACGCGGGCGAGTTTCCTCGATACGGTTGGACTTTATTCGCTCTGGGCGATATTCCCTTTGAGGCTTTTGTGTGAGAGCTTTACAGCGCACATAAGCGGTGGCAGTTTCCTGACGCTTCCGATGAACTGGATATTCCGTCAGTTCCTGGGAAACGAGCTGAATTATCTTCCCACATGGTGGGCATATTCCATAGTCCTCGGGGTTTTCATGACCGTGCTGCCCTTCACCCGATACATGCACATTCCTGCGGAAATGATGCTGATCCCGCTCCGGAATGCGGGGCTGCATATCTTGCATCCAAGGAAGGGCTTTGCCCGTGTGCAATTCTATTCCTGTCCTGGATGCGGTGTCTGTATCGATGCCTGCCCTATGAGCGTGCGAAAGGAGAACCTGAAAGATTGTACTGTGTATCTGAACAGGCAACTGAGGCGTGGAAATGAAAAACGCATTGAGGAAATAAGCGACAAGTGCCTGCTTTGCGGCAAGTGCACGGAGGTCTGTCAAGTCGGAGTTGACGGGCCGCAGATGCGCCTTGCCCAGAGGGCGATGCGCAAATACGGTATCAATCAGCATTATTCCAATATCAAGGCCGGCGAGATTCTGGATAAGATAAAACGGGGGAAAGTTCTTTACTTCGCCGGTTGCATGACTCATCTTACGCCCGGAATCCTGAAGGCGACAGGCTCTGTGCTGGACCGTGCCGGAGTTTCCTGGACCATGATGGACCCGGAAGGAGGTCTTTGCTGCGGAAGGCCTATGCTAATGGCAGGGCGCAAAGAGCAGGCTCGCGAACTGATGCGGCTGAATACCTCAGTCATCAAAGGATCCGGATGTGACATTCTGCTCCTGAGTTGCCCTATATGCTATCGCGTTTTCAAGGAGAACTATAAATTGCCTGGCATTTATGT
>CACXHM010000126.1 GCA_902767465.1 uncultured Bacteroidia bacterium | reverse complement strand
GTGCGGAAAGCATGAAAGCGTGCCCGGTCCGGGCAATTCCGGTGACAGGCACGAGCTCCGTTTCAGCGCTTCTACCGCCTGGACCAAGGCTGACATAGGACTTGAAGACATCAAAACTTCGGGTTGGGGGCTTTACGGCTATTATACCGGTACCAATGATTACTCGAATCCTGCGGATGTCCAAGGCGTGATCTTCAACGGGCGCCGTGTGCGGTGGAATATGGGTGCATGGGACTATTCGCTCGATGCCCAGCATTCGAAGGAATACTGGCCGATGTCGGATGAGGAAAAGGTTACATTTTTTGCCTACGCTCCCTACGATTCTTTCCATTCCGATGCCAGCGTAGATCCTGCTTCGGGACCGCAGGTGAAGTACACGGCTTCCACCGACCTTTCTGCCCAGAAAGACCTTCTTTGGGCCACCAATACCTCGGGCCTGCCGCATCGCAATGTGCACCTGGTGAACTATCCCGATTCCGTTGTGGACATGCATTTCCGCCATGCATCTGCAAAGCTGCATTTCACTATCAACGGTGCCACTCTGGGGGATGAAAGCGGGACGCCTTACACCTATGGGAGTCCAACTACAAATACGACTTATGGTTCTATTGTCAATACTGATGAGGCTACGGGAGGCACTTACAGTACCGGCGGTTGGTTTGGGAACACTTATACTCTCTACTATGCATACAGGTCCAAAACAGTAACCACAACCCAGACCTACCGGCAAAGCATTTCCGGGTTCAAGATTCTGATTAACAGCGTGGAGATGAAAAATTTCATCAAGGACGGCAAATTGCACCTGAACAATCCGGATTCCTATGTCCCCTATTGGACTGCAGACAGCAATGAGTTTATCGATTACAATTTTGATATTTCCGATCTGGATCCTTCGATTGTAAATCCGGAAAATGAAAACACTCTTTCCGATGGGTGGGGAAGTACTTATTTGGGTGTCGATGCTGATCCAAAGGAATTGCTGTCAACGCCGAACAATTACATTTATATGATTCCGAAGACGGCGGATACGCTGGGAACGGGATCCAAAAATGTAAAGATTTCTGTCAGGTACCATGTGATAGGCCTTTCCAAAACCGTTCAATTTACGAGGACAACGACTACTACCTCATACGAACGGGTTCCTTACTACAGTACTAATGGGAGTAATTATTATCTGCGGACTAATGGAAATTATACTAATAATCCGGGTTCGGGAAATAATTTGGACTGGGAAGATGTAGAAAATAGTGATTATCCCAGAACATCTTCTTTTGCAGATGGCGCCAAATCGAACGTTGGCAGTGTAACATTCAACTATTCTCAGGACAACAGCGGACTCGGCTTCAAAGCCGAGGGGTCCATTGCTTCCGATATCCTGGGAGGCCGAAACTATACCATCAACCTCTACCTTGACGGACGCGAACTGAACCTTACCGTCATTCCCCAGCCATGGGACCTGCATGAAACCGTTTACGACTACAATACTTTCCTGAACCCCGTGGAACAGTCGCTCACCTACGATTCCGACTTTGTTTACGATGTGATAGGAAGCAACGTCTATATCAACAACCGCATGGGCAAGTTCTATTTCAAACTTGGCAGCGGCATGTATCTCTATTGGCAGGCTTCCCTTATAGGGGACGATGCCTTCGCCTTTACCGACGAAAACGGCCAGTATCTTCGCGGTGACAACAATGAACTCCTCACCACGATCCGCGGCAATATCGGCGATGAAATGAACTACATTTATGTAAAGGCAATCAACACCGCCTCACAGGTGACCAGCAAAGCCAAATTGCGTATTTATCTGTTCAATTCCGAGAACCGTGCTGTGGTGGCACTGCCGCGTAGCAACTGGCTCTTTGTGAGTTCGAGTTACATCAACGGCGACGGGCAGACCGTACAGGTGCAGGAATGGAATGTGGTGCAAACAGCAAACTAGTATGAAAATGAGAAAATCGTTTAACATAGTTTCCGTTTTGTCTGCGGTGCTCATTTGCTTCGCGGTATCCTGCGGGCGCGAGGATCTGCGGCCCGAACGCCCCGCGGCCATCCCCGGGTTTGAAGATGTCGAGGCCGAAGACAATTGCATCATACTTAAACTTGACCCCTCTTTTGTTTCGGTGAAAACCCGTGCTTCGGAGCGTGGGCTGGATTCTCTGAACGAGAACCGCATCAATACCATAGACTGCTTCTTCTTCAAAACCGGGAAAACCGATTCTGCGGCGGTATTCCGTGCAATCGGCCGTACGGTGGAACAGGATGTGGCAAAAGACTCCACCGAATGTTTCGTAAAAGTTTACTACAACGACGAGATAGCCAAGGTCCTCTTTGGCAGCACCACCGGAGGATCGTGCGAAGCTTTCGTGATTGCAAATGCCGCTATCAACTACGAGGCTTCCAGCTCTGTTGACGACCTTCGGCATTCGGTTCTGGAGTACGATTTTTCGCAGCAGGAGGTCCAACCGTACTTCACAATGTGTTCGCAGCAGACTGCCCAGGTTACCCTCTATACCACCACGGCAGTAGTTAACGGAGAAAGCAAGATAATCTCAACTGCTGCTGGACGTGTTCCGCTGTACCGCTGCGCTTCCAAGATACAGCTCTACCTCAAACTTCCGAAAACGTTTTATGACGGAGTTGATCCTAACACCTATGCGCCATGCCCCGACTCTCTCGGCGGTCTGCAGGTGAGGCTCCACAGCGGCATGAAGAAAACCTATGCCGACTGGACTTATCCATATACCAAACAGGACTATATTTTATATCCCGATCGTTCGATGTATAAGGTTAGTGGTGCTGCCCTGGTGGAAGGCAAGGAAGATTTCAATTACGCACACCGGCCGTTCTACTCATATCCCATGACCTGGACCGATCTCGACGACAATGCTGCAAACTTCATCTTCTCCATCCCATGGCACATGGTGAAGGATGCCGACGGCAATGCTGTTGACGGACCGGCAGAGCGGCGCTACTACAAGATAAGTTCTAATGTGATCGGCCGAAAGTTTGAGCCTAATGGTTTCTATCGCACCTTTGTGTATATACAGAGCCGTGGCGATGAGGATCTTGACAAGGCTGAGGAGATTGACGAGTGCTGGTATTTAATTTCGCCCTGGGTGCACGAGGGTGTGGCGTCCGGCACCGGCGCGGAAACAATTTCAGGGGAGTTCGTACGTTACAATTTCCTTGTGGTGGAGCCGGATGAGATTACGCTGAACAATGAATCTAAATACACTTTCAAATTCAAGTCCAGTTCCGACCTTGAGAATTACAAGGTTATAATCGACAGCGTCTGTTTCTATAAGTACAATACAGGGAATCCCGTGCGCATGCAGCGTGCGGTGGGGAACTCCGAAACCACTGTGGAGCAGCGCACCAGTGGAAATTCCAGCTTTATCGATGCTAACCAGTATTCTGTTACATACAATTACTCCAAGGGCGAGATTTATTTCGAGCATGAACTTGATGAAGTGTATGAGCAGCGCGACATTTATCTTACCGTCACCAACAAGGATGAAATTTCCCAGAAGGTAAAGATTCACCAGAAGCCGGCAATCATGTTACAACTTCAACCCGGAGGTAATCTGTTCATAAACGGTTATTATGCTCATGTTGTG
>CACXHM010000125.1 GCA_902767465.1 uncultured Bacteroidia bacterium | reverse complement strand
TGATCTCACCGATAAGAGAGACAAGCACTTGATAGAGAAAAGTTTATGAGCTAACCCTTTGTGGCTCAATTAGGGACCACAAGGGGATTTGCTCCAATGGATTTTATCCGGAAGATGCAAATCCTCTTTGTTTATACAAAACCCTCTTTCATGTGTCGCCCTTCCTTAAAGTGTAATCAGGCTGATGGTCGTGCTTAAAATGCTTGGTTTTTATACACGGGAGAGTGCTTTTTGAGGGGGCCGTGCATGAAACATGGCCTTTTTATGCACGGGAGAAGTGAAGAATGTCCGAGCAAACTCAGTCATACCCTGTTACTGATTCATATATTCTTGGCGTTCAATCTTTTGACGTTTTTATCTCTGGTGAAAATGCACCAGAGACAAACAGCTCAAAGCGTTGTGATTGAATTGGTTAGCAATCAGTAGAAATCTAATCTCGACTGAAAGTGCATCACGAGCCAAAGGAATAAAAGGATGCCATTACCGAACTGCGTAAACGATGAGAGTTTTGGATGCGAAATAGCTATCTTTGTAGAATGAAAAGAATCGTTTTTCTGTGCCATGGAAACATCTGCAGGAGCCCCATGGCGGAATTTGTGATGAAGAAACTTGTAAAGGATGCCGGAAAAGAGCCGGAGTTCGAGATTCCGTCCATGGCGGTGTCCGGCGAGGAATGGGGAAATCCCATATATCCTCCCGCTAAAGCAAAGATGCGTGAGCATGGTATTCCCTTCGGCGATCACCGGGCCCATAAAATCACTTTGCAAGAATTTAATGATGCCGATCTTGTGATTATCATGGACGAATCCAACCGTCGGTTGCTAACTCGTATTGTTGGCAGTATTTCCGCCGAGACTGATTGCTTTGCAGACGGCGGTAAGGTCAGGAAACTTATGGAATTCACCGGACAGGACCGCGACGTGGCCGATCCGTGGTACACTGGAGATTTCGAGACCACATATCGCGATATTCTCGAAGGATGCACCGCCCTGTTGAAGGCACAAAGCTCCAATAGCGTCTAGTCCTGAAAAAGGTTTCTCTTTTTAGTAAACTGTTTCAGGACGATACATCTGGCGTAATTTGTAAGTTGTTGCTTTACAAATCATTACGCAAAAACTATCGGCAGAAAACGCCGATAGTTTAAAAGCAAGTCGCTAATAATCAACTCTTTACAAAACACGTCTCATTGGAAGCTGACTGCCTCCGGCTGATTTGAAAAACATATAAATCCGCTTCCGGACAGTTTTTCAAATAAAGAAGCCGGCTAAAAGCAATTCATAGCCGGCTTCTTCATTGTCTTGAAAGTATTTACTGAAGTGTTGCGATAATGTCATCCAAACAACAGAACAAGCCAGGTGCTGCTTCATGGCTGAGGCTGCGGCAGGGGGCAAGGGCCCCTGCGAGCCCTTCGGGCACCGATGCGGCGTCGGCCTCCATCGCCTTCCCCGCGGCGGTCAGCCGCACAAGCACCCTTCGCCCGTCGGCCGCATCGCGCAGCCTCTCCACCAGACCCTCCGACTCCATCCGCTTAAGAAGCGGGGTGACGGTGTTGGTCTCCAGATAGAGCCTTTTGGCAATATCATTTACCGGCTGGCTGTCTTTCTCCCACAACACCATCATCACCAGGTATTGCGGATAGGTAATCCCAAGCCTGGTCAAGAATGGTGTATATGCCTGTGTGATGAGCCTGGACGCGGTGTACAGCCGAAAACACAGCTGGTTGTCGAGCTTCAAGTTATCCTGCATCAGATCATTTCCGCAATGGCGGCGTCAATATCCTTGGGCTCTGTGGTTGGAGGAAAACGCTTTACCGTTTCACCGTCGCGTGCAATAAGGAATTTGGTGAAATTCCACTTCACGTCGCTGTCTTTCTCCACGCTGGAGCTGATTTTTTTGAAAAGTTTCTGGGTAGCCTTTGCCTTGAGTCCCTTGTATTCCTCTTTCGGGGCTACGCTCTTAAGCCAGGTGAATACCGGATGTTCCGATGATCCGTTCACGTCAATCTTGCTCATAAGAGGGAAGGTGACGCCATGGTTCAGTCGGCAGAACTCTGCAATCTCCTCATCGGAACCTGGCTCCTGATGTGCAAACTGATCGCAGGGGAATCCTATAACCACCAGACCTTTTTCCCGGTATTTCTTCCAGAGTTCCTCGAGTCCATCGTACTGAGGGGTAAAACCGCATTTGCTCGCTGTGTTTACGATGAGAAGCACTTTGCCTTCATATTGTGCAAAGTCAACTTCGGCGCCCTTGTTGTTCAGGGCCTTGAAATCATATATCTTCGACATATTGTTGTTTTTTTGTGCGCATGCGGCAGCCACCATAAAAACAGCGGCGGCCACAGCGATAGTCTTAAAAAGTCTCATATCAGAGCTGCTGCACTAGCCAATTCTGGAGTCCTATCTTCTCGATAAGTTCAAGCTGTCCCTGCATCCAATACATGTCTTCTTCTTCATCGAGGGCATAGTCGCGCAGAAGGTCATAGGTCTTGAAGTCGTCGGAAAGGCTGGAAGTCAGCTCCATGAGAATGGGAACTTCACGCACCGATATCTCAAGGTCGGCTTTGATAAACTCAACAGGGTCGCTGTAGATAGGGAAGGCGGGGGATGCCTCGACCTTGGCTTCTCCTCCAAGGTCAATGATGCGCTCAACAAATTTGTTTACGTTATCCATTTCTTCGTCTGCATGACCCGCATATTTCTCTGCGAGTTTGCTGAATCCCTGGGAAGCGAAAAGCTGACTCTGAACTTTGTGTGCACGGCTCTGGGTTGCGAGTCCGGTTGCATAGGCCTGAAGGGCCTGAAT
>CACXHM010000124.1 GCA_902767465.1 uncultured Bacteroidia bacterium | reverse complement strand
CCCGTGAACGCCTTACCCTCAACGAAAAAAGCCTGTGGACGGGAGGTCCCGGTGCTAACGGCGATCCATCGTACTATTGGAACTGCAACCGCGAGGCCTGGAAGGTGCTTCCGGACATCCGGCAGGCTTTTCTGGATGGTGAAAACGAGAAGGCTGCGGAACTTACCAAAAAGAATTTCGGTGCAAAGCCGGAACGTATTGAAAATGGCCGTAAGCTTGACCGTTTCGGTTTTATGACCACTCTTGGAGAATTGCTTATTGAGACCGGACTTAAGGAAGGTGCAGTTCCGGAAGGATTCGGAAGAAAAGCTGCCCAAAAGGTTAATTATGGCGGAGTGGCCACGGTTGAAAAAGTCGTGCGTCCCGATTCAAAATCCGGTCCGGGGGAGACCGTGGAAGGATATGAGCGCAGTCTGTCGCTGGATTCTGCGCTGGTTCGCGTGCAGTTCAGCCAGGATGGCGTTGCATATAAACGGGAATATTTCATTTCTTATCCCGATCAGGTGATGGCAATGCGTTTTTCTTCAAAGAATGGCAAAATGCCGGAGCTTGTCATCAGTTACCTTTCCAACCCTTTGGCCGAGGGGCAGACTGTATCTGTCGGGAGGGATGGCATTTATTATTCCGGCAAGTTGAAAAACAACGGTGAGCGCTTTGCATTGCGTGTCAGGGCCATTGCGAAGGGGGGTAAAGTTCTTTCCGAAAATGGTCTGCTGAAGGTAAGCGGAACTGCAGAGGTCGTTTTTCTGGTCAGTTCAGCTACAAATTATAAGATGAACTTTGATCCGGACCTTTCGGACCCGCAGGCATATTATAAAGGAAGGGATCCCGGTACAGCGACTGCGGAACGAATAGCTGCTGCCTCCAAACTCGGATGGAAACGTCTCCTGCGGCGCCATCTTGCCGATTATCAGGGGCTGTACAACAGGGTCTCCCTTCATCTGTCGGAAGGGACGGACTCTTCTCGATCCGGCCACTCCGACGTAGATCTTCCTACCCCTTACCGTCTGGACCGTTACCGCGAAGGTCATTCCGACCCTGGATTGGAGGCTCTCTATTTCCAGTACGGAAGGTATCTGCTGATAGCATCATCGCGTGAGGGAGATATGCCGGCTAATCTGCAAGGTATTTGGTGCAATAAATTGAAAGGCCCATGGAACACCGACTACCACAACAATATAAACATTCAGATGAACTACTGGCCGGCGAATCTTACCAACCTTGACGAATGTATGCCTCCCTTGGTGGACTACATCAGGAGTCTGCAGAAACCGGGGGAGCGTGTTGCCAGAGCATATTACAATGCCCGTGGCTGGACAGCGGAGATATCATCCAATATCTACGGCTTCGCTTCGCCTGGTGATTCGGAATCGATGACCTGGAATCTTGCACCGGCAGGTGGCCCCTGGCTTGCCACCCATCTGTGGGAACGTTATGAGTTTACAAAGGACAGCGATTATCTTGTAAGCGTTTACGATCTGCTGGCGGATGCCGCCGATTTCTGCTGTGACTTTCTTTGGAAACATCCTGATGGTTATTACACTGCGGCACCCTCTACCTCGCCGGAACACGGGCCGGTGGATGCGGGTGCCACCTTTGTGCATGCGGTGGCAAAGGAGGCTCTTTACGGGGCGGTCGCCGCGTCAACGGTGCTGCATACCGACGAAGGGCGAAGAAAAGAATGGATAAAGGTTTATAACGGCATAACACCATATCGCATAGGACGTTACGGACAGCTGACGGAGTGGAGCCGCGATATCGACAGTCCGGAAGACAAGCACCGGCACATGAACCACCTGTTCGGGCTGCATCCCGGACATACTGTCGCAACGGAAGGAACGCCGGAGTTGGCGGATGCCGCGAGGGTGGTGCTCGAGCATAGGGGAGATGCCGGTACGGGCTGGAGCATGGGATGGAAAATCAATCTATGGGCTCGTCTCAAAGACGGCGGACATGCCCATCTGTTGCTTGGAAACTTGCTGAGATACGGCACTTTGGATAATCTGTGGGACAATCACCCGCCCTTCCAGATCGACGGCAACTTCGGAGGTTCTGCCGGTGTTGCTGAAATGTTGCTGCAAAGTTTCAATTCCCGAATCGAACTGCTGCCGGCGCTCCCTTCGCAGTGGCAGAGCGGCTCGGTGAGGGGGCTTTGCGCAAGAGGGGGATTTGTGGTTGATATGGTATGGGAAGACAGAGAAATGAAAGAGGCCCGCATCCTGTCCCGAGTCGGCGGAAAATGCCATCTGATCTATAAAGACAAAGCTATCGAACTCGAGTTCAAAAAAGGTGAAGGAAAGCGTATCGTGTTTTAGCCTATCAGCTTGTCAAGAGTTTTCCTGTCCTGCGTGCCGCAGTATTCCATTATGTGGCTGAGCAGCGCTTCGTGCGATTCCGACGGTGAAAGGGAAGTGTGCATATCTTCGTCGCCGAAAAGGTCTTCGGGAGTGCAGAAGGTGGAGACTTGCCATCCGTTATAGTGGAGGTCTTCTCCCCGGTACACGCGTTCTATGTCGCCGGTTACCACGCGGCACTGCATCATGAGACGCGCTATCGCAGCATCCGCCGCACTTTTTTTAACTCCCAGCAGTTGACGCACCTGCTTGATTGTGATGCTGCCGTTTTCACTGAGATAATCCAGGATTTTCCGGCCTGCTGCATCCGGAAGATATTTAGGAAGCGAGCGTCTCCAGTTTCGCAACTCCCGGTACCATCGGGGAGTTGCGAAAGACGCTTTCCCTGTCCCCAGGAACTTCCCGTAAACAATGTCGCCTGCCTGCAGGCACCAAATCTTCCAGTCCCAGGGTCCGAGCGTGTCGGAGTCGCCGTCGAACCAGAAAGACGGGTCGGTCTTTTCTTCGACCGACCATCCGGGCACGGGATTCTCAAAGAAAGGGATGATTCCCGCTTCCTTTACGGCCCGGTACATGGTTTCGGCGCTGTTAATCGTCACGCCGCGAGGATTGCCTGCGTGAGCTCCGATCGACATTATTCCGGTTTATAGGAGTCTTTCAGAGACGTAGTCTTGTTGAAGACAGGTGCTTCGGGAGTGCTGTCGGCGTCTTTGATGTAGTAGCCGCAGCGTTCGAACTGTACAGCGATGCCGGAGGCGTCGTCGAGCAGGGCGGGTTCAGCCCAACCCTTTGCAACCACCAGCGACTCTGGGTTGAGGAAGTCTTTATAATCCTTGTCTTCGGGCACCTGGCTCATGTCGGCAAGGGTAAACAGGCGGTCGTAATTGCGGAGCGTAAGTTCTTTTGCGTGTGCGGCGCTCACCCAGTGGATGGTGCCCTTTACCGAACGCCACTCCCCGTTTCCGGGACGGGTGGAAGGATCGTAGCTGCATTTGAGTTCCACGATGTTTCCATTGGCATCCTTTACCACTTCTTCGCACTTGATGATATAGGTGTATTTCAGGCGCACTTCACCGTCGGGTTTGAGACGGAAGAATTTGTGCGGAGCATCTTCCATGAAGTCTGCGCGTTCGATATAGAGCTCGCGGGAGAAGGGAACCTTGCGCGTGGCACCGTCCGGCTCGGCCGGATTGAGCGGACAGTCGAACCATTCCACCTGTCCTTCAGGATAGTTGGTGATGGTTAGTTTAACCGGGTCCTGCACCACCATATAACGGTTTGAACGTGCATTCAGGTCCTGTCTCACGCACCATTCCAGCAGTTGAATGTCCATCAACTGGTCGCGTTTGCTCACACCGATCTTGTCGCAGAACATCTTGAGCGCTTCGGGGGTGTAACCGCGGCGGCGGACTCCGCAGAGCGTAGGCATGCGAGGGTCGTCCCATCCGGCAACCAGCCCTTTTTGCACCAGTTCGAGAAGTTTGCGCTTGCTCATGAGGGTGTAGGTGAGGTTGAGCCGGGCGAACTCGTACTGATGACTCGGGAAGATGCCCAGCGTCTCTATGAACCAGTCGTAGAGCGGCCTGTGCACGTCGAATTCCAGGGTGCAGATGGAGTGGGTGATATGCTCGATGGAGTCGCACTGTCCGTGAGTATAGTCGTACATCGGGTAGATGCACCATTTGTCGCCGGTGCGGTGGTGTGATGCGTGTTTGATGCGGTAGAGGATGGGGTCGCGGAACATCATGTTGGGATGTGCCATGTCGATCTTCGCGCGCAGCACCTTTTCTCCGTCTGCGTATTTTCCGTCGCGCATCTCACGGAAGATGCGAAGGTTCTCTTCAGGAGTGCGGTTCCGCCAGGGGCTCTCCTTGCCGGGAGTCTCCACTGTACCGCGTCCTGCGCTGATCTCTTCCTGGGTCTGATCGTCAACATATGCGAGACCGCGTTCAATCAGTTGCTCAGCCCACTCGTAAAGCTGGTCAAAATAATCCGATGCGTATAATTCCTTTTCCCATTGGAAGCCAAGCCATTTGATATCTTCCTTGATTGCGTCCACATACTCGGTATCTTCCTTAGTGGGGTTGGTGTCGTCGTAGCGGAGATTGGTTTTGCCACCATATTTCTGTGCAAGTCCGAAATTGATGCACAGGCTCTTGGCATGGCCGAGGTGAAGGTATCCGTTAGGCTCCGGAGGGAAACGCGTGAGGATACTCTTTACCTTGCCGGTCTTAAGGTCGTTTTCGATGATCTCTTCAAGAAAATTCAATTTTCTGGCTTCTTCTTCCATAGTAACTTTTTAGCAAAAATAAAAATGACCTGCTTCAACGCTCCCTGTCGCTTTGCGACTCTGTCCGGGCAAACGGTCGCTTTTGAAACAGGTCATTTTTGCAAATTTAACTTACAAAAGTAGTTATTTTTTCGTTACAGTCAGTTGAGTGCTGCAATCGCTCTGGCGCCGAGTGCGGTTTTGGCCTGGATGTGGTCGAGGACTGAGCGGACGAACGGATTTGATTCGAAGTCGCCGCGCACATGTTCGAAGTCACTCTCCTTCTGCTCTTTGTCGCCGTCGGCACCGAAGCCGGTCTTGGAAGCAAGGTTGAATTCTTTGCGGGCATCCTCGTAAATCATGTTGTCGAGACGCACGACAGCCTCTTTCCAAATTTGTATCAACTTTATGGCTTCTTCTTTGGTCATCTTGGACGGATTGATGCCGTAGAGTTGCTGGATATGCTGGAAAGCCCACGTCCATTCGTAACTATAGTAATTGTCGGCCATTGTCCTGAAGGCTTCGCGGATGGCTTCGAGACTTGTGATTTCTCCTCGTTCAATGCCGTTCATGAGTGCAGCAATCTCGCTTTTTGGAGCTATCAATCCGCTGATATCCACCCATTCTCCGGATCCTACGGGAGTGTCGGGACGGAGACGTGCCTGAAGCTGCGATTCGCTTAGTTGCAGGAAACTGCCATCTGGCTCCTGAAGTCTGGAAATCAGTGAGTTGCCCATGAATTTATCGATGGCTGTGCGATAGAGCTCCAAGCCGCGTTTGAGAGACCGGTTGGTAATCTTGACACTATGGAAGGAATAAACGTCCGATAGCTCGCCGCTTGCATATTTCAGGTTTTCCAGGGTAAGAAGCCCCTTTATCATTTTCTGTACGGTGAAAGGGGAGAGGAGGTTGCAGTTTACAAAGTCGTACTTTTCTTCTCCGGTGCGGCCGTCGCGCCTGGGCCATTTTTTCGCATCGCGGATGGTCCCGACACTGCGAAGATTTACTCCCGGCGCAAGGTAGGAGGTCTCTCCCTTCTCTATAAGATAGGAGAACGGGAGATTGGTGGTGTCGGAGTGGGTAACGTGGCGCCCCATTACCAGAGAGAATGCTCCCACGCGTGCTGGCCAAAGGATATAAGAGTCGGAAGCGGTCTTGGCTCCGCGTTCCATAGTGCCCTGATGGATGGGGCCGAGCTTATACATGTGGTTGCTCTGGTTGGACCCGGATCCGGCATTCATAAAAGAAAACATTCCCGCTATGAGCAATGTGCTTTTGTGGTGGGTGACGGTGTATGGACCCGCAAAGATGGCGCAGGCCTCCCCGTTTTCTCCCTGACAGTTGCAGAAGAACAGGGAATCACTGGCGGAATAACCATGAGCGAACTTGCAGGCCTGTCCCACGAAACAGCGCGTGAGCGATGCGGCTTCCGTAACCGAACTGCCTCCGCAGATTATGAAATCTTCACAGAAGACGCCATGACCGATGGTGACAGGCGCATCGGAACTGCTGCTTATGGTGCCGTTACTCAGAAGAGCGGCTCCGTCGATGCGGGCAGCATCTCCGATAATTACGTTCCGTATATCTTCGGTGCCCGAAATTGTTACGTTCCTTCCTATACTGCCCCTCGAAGAGCGTACTGAGGCAACATAATTCTCTATTATAGAGTTGATTTTCTCTACGAAGCCGGGACGGTGGCGATACAGTGCAACCATGTAAGCCTCATGTGCGGAGAGACAGTCGTGGATGGTTACTTCGCGGCCTCCGGTCTCGTTGAGGACCGAAACCTTTACCCCGTTTCCAAAACTGCTTTCACAGTCGGTAACGATTGTGCCCACGTTCTCGATCAAGGTGCCGTCGCCAATATCGTAGCGGGCTATGTAGCCGCGTACGGAGCGTATGCAGCAATCGTCGCCGACGCTTACATCATGAAGCGTGGCGTCGCAGATGCCGCTGTGTCTGGTAAGCCCTCCGGGGAGGGTGAAGCTGCCTTTGAAACTGCCGAGACGCACCTTGCCGCTGAAAACCGTGCGGAAGATGTGGTCCGGCATGAAGGCGTCTGATACTTCGATCTGCGACCAGTCTTCGGCCGTGCAACCCTGACGCTGCAGGGCCGCAATTTCATCGGATGAGAGTTTTCTGTATTGCATAATCGGGCTATTCTACTGTTACGCTTTTGGCAAGATTGCGGGGTTGGTCTACATCCAGGCCCTTGGCTACGGCAATATGATAAGCAAGCAGTTGCAGGGGGATAACTGAAACCAGAGGGCAAAGGAAATTAGCGGTATGCGGAACCTCGATCACATGTTCGGCAATGTCGCGTACCACGGTGTCACCTTCGCTTACGATGGCCAGAACGCGACCCTTGCGGGCAGCCACTTCCTGCATGTTGCTGAGGATCTTTTCGTAGAGGTTGTGATGTGTGGCAAGAAAAACCACCGGCATATCCTCGTCCACCAGAGCTATGGGGCCGTGTTTCATTTCGGCGGCAGGATATCCTTCTGCATGTATATAGCT